>CAYXAN010000091.1:0-7059 GCA_964461705.1 uncultured Sarcina sp.
TACTGCCTGGAACTCGCCGTCGCTGTAGAGCCTGCAGCGAACCTTGGTCGGCTCGTTCAGCAGTCCGGTTTCCCCTTCCGCAATTGCTGTGGCATTGATGGTTGCCGATGTGTCATCACACAGCTGCTTCCACGTGCCTTCCTCGCCCCCGCTCTTGTCGTTGACGTCCAGATACTCCCACTTATAGGTGAGGGCATCACCGGTTGCATCCGTCGTGGCATCCACGTACACCGTGGTTCCCGCCCGCACGGCAATGCTCAGCTTCGGAAGGGAGTAATACCTGGCAAACGCACTGTACAGCTCATCCGTCGTTGTCGGCGTCGTTCCGCCGAACAGGGTGAGATAATCGCCCTTCAGCCACTTCGAAAAGTCAGCCTTGACAGAATCCAGAATGTCATACAAGGAGACGGAGTCCGAAAAGCCTGTTTTCAGTTTCTTTGCATCATCTTTCTTATTCGATGCATAAATCCGGAATCTACGGTCCAGCGATGCATTGGCCAAGCCATCGGTTCCCAGCAGGGTGGTCGTCTTATTCTTATCGACATCCTTGGCGGTTTCCGAAACGGTTGTCCAGCTCGTTCCGTCATCGCTGTACTGCACACTGTAATAGACCTTTTCCTCTGTATTGGTGATGTTATTGAAGGTCAGCGAGGAAAGTGTGTAGCTTGCATTGTCCCAGACAGCCGACAGCGTATAAGTGATGGTGCTGAAGTCGCTGGCTTCATCCGATGCCGGCATGATGCCGCTGTTGTCGGACAGCAGACCCGCTGTCCCCAGCAAATTGTCGCTTCCCTCCGGCAGGAGATCGGTTTCCTCCGGCAGGAGATCGGTTTCCTCCGCCTCGGGATCCTCGGAAGTGTCATCGTCCGCTGCTTCCTTCGATGTGTCGGATCCCCCGCCGTCTTTGCTGTCCTTATTGTCCTCCGCCCCCGTGCCTGCAGCTGCATCATTGGAAGAACCATCGTTTCCGGTCTGCCCCGGATTCGAGCCGGTGTTCCCGCCGGCAGCTGCAGTGTCGTTTCCGGCATCCGCTCTCTCTTCTGACGCCGCCTTTGCATAGCAGGCATCACTGTGCGTATGCTCCGTCTGATTGCAGGTGAGCACGGTATAGCAATCTGACGTATGCGTATGGCCTTCCTCGGCTTCCTGTCCGCAGGTAGTTTCTGACGAATAGCAGCTGTCGCTGTGCTGATGCTCGCTCAACCCGCACGTCACGCTTGCCTGACCTTCCAGTGTAACGGCCGGAAGGATCAGCGCGTAGGTCGTGCAGAACACCACGAGGCAGGAGAGAAGACTGACGATCTTCTTCCATTTCCGATGCTTCTTCTGTCTCAGCACATATTGCTTTTTCTTGGGGAATAACTCGTCTCTCATAAAACTTCTCCTGGTTCCAAGGAAACGCTGATTAAATCAGCGTTTCCTTGGAACCCTCCGGTGGATCGCACGGATTTGCAAGGGAAAATGCTGCTTCGCAGCGCAAATCCGGCGGGGAAACGCTTTCATCAGCGTTTCCCTAATCAACAATGCCAAAACAATTCAAAGGCCAAACCCGGAAAGCAATCTTTCCAACGATTTGTTCCTGTGATACACACCCTACTGCAGAGCTTCGGGAATCCACCGAGGTCGCACGGTGGTCCCCCATGACGAAAACCTTTCCGTCCGGCACCTGATAAGGCAGCTCGATGTCACATTCCCCGAGTGCCTTTTCCGTAAGATACGGCTCCTCCAGAGGGACATCATTGACGTAGACGTTGCCGTTCTCATCAATGTTCACCCAGTCGCCGGCATTGGCGATGACGCGCTTCACCAAAATCTTGTTGTTGTAATAAAACGAAATGATGTCGCCCTGCTCAAAGTCGGAGGTCTTGACCGATACAATGATGTTGCCCTCCTGCAGGGTCGGCGTCATCGACGTCCCGTAAATCCGCAGCACCGGCATCCAGATGGTCGCCACCAGGATGGCAAAGGCCGCTACAACGATCAGTGTGTACACGGTGCTGCGCAGCACCCTGAGATAACGGGATTGATACCGAAGCCGTCCTACCTCTGCCGCAAGCTGTTCCTGGCTCGGCAGGTCAATCCTCCGCTTCCCCATACAATTCCGCCTCCGCTTGATCCATCGCCAGATTCATTGCATCCTCCAGCTCCTCGTGCTCACTCATATACCGGTCCAGCTTGTCAAATACTCTGTCCCAATATTCCTGAGATTGAGCCTTTGCGTCGGCTATCATCCTGTCACAGCGTATTTTGGTATCCTGCTCCAGCTTCGCGGCTCTTTTCCTGGCTTCCTCGACAATCGCTGCCGCCTCGCCGCTTTCCTGTCCGTCCTGCGTTTCGTCCTGTCCCTGCCGGCTTCTTCGTTTGATGTTGTCCACATATTGCCGACAGGCATTCTCCGCGGCTTCAAACACGCCGTTCAGCTCCAGTGCCGCCTCCGCGATGGACCCGGCCTGCTCGATCTTCAGCTCCTTGTCCTGCAGTGCATCCTCCAGCGTATCCACCTGATCCTGCAGCTCGCCGATCTCCTTGCTCTGTTCATACAGAATCTGCATCAGATCCTGCCGGCTGAGCCTTTGTAATTCCCTGTCCGTCATATCCTGCGGCCTCGTTTCGACACCTTCTTACATCGTCCGTCCATATTCGCAAACGATTGTATCAATGTGGTATCAACGTTAAACCAACGTATTGGTTATTTTTCTCTAAATGAGGTGTCTGTTGCGTTACACAAATTCGATATGTCTAAGATCAAAGCCGTGAAGGAGTATAGCAGGGTGCAGGAAACGACATACCAATCGAACGCCGCAAAAATATTTTTCCGCCTGTCTTTTCCGAAAACTTCCCGGCAAACGACAACAAAGCCGGGCCAACTGCCGGCCCGGCTTTTCAAAGGAAATTGCAGCTATTCAATATCCATCTCGATTTTCCTAATAAGTAAACGGAATCTGTATGGTAATCCGGGTTCCGCTGCCGATCCGGCTTTCCACGGTAACCTTTGCTTTCATCAGCGTTTCAAAGCGGAAGATCAGATTGCTCAGCCCGCTGCCGCACCTCGCCTTCCTGCCGTTTTCACTCATCCATGCAGGGAAATCAAAGCCGACACCGTCATCCTCCACGCACACAAGATAGCCGTCTGCGGTGCGGGTGGTACGCAGAGTCACCACACCTCCGTCTCTTCGTTCATAGATGCCATGTCGAATGGCATTCTCCACCAGCGGCTGAATGCCTAAGGGAAGGATGAAGAAGTCGGTCTCCGAACAGTCATATTCCATGCGGATCCGTCCGCCGAAGCGCATCCTCTCCAGATTAACATAGGCTCTGATCCCTTCGATTTCCTGTGAAAAGGGCACAGGGCTGTCCCCGGAAAGGGAGCGGATGCAGGCTCGAAGGTAGGTTGAGAAATCGTAAAGCCGATCTGACGCATGCTCCGGCTCGTCCACCACGATCTCGCGAATGGTTGCCAGGGTATTGTACAGGAAATGAGGCTGCAGCTGACTGTAGGCATTGCGGATCCGGCTTTCCCTCAGCTGCTGTCTGGCTGCTTCCAGCTCCTGCTCCAGACGGCGCTGCATTTCCTTATACTGTCTGAGGTCCGTCACAACCGAATAGCCGTACATGGTCCCTGAGGAGCTTTTCGTGGCATACATGGCATCCGAAACGATCAGCAGGGATCCGTCCTTACACTGCATCCGGTATTCGCAGACCTGTGTCCCGCCACATTCCGCCAGCTTCCGTACAAAGGTGCGGTACAGGGATCGGTCCTCCGGACATAAAAGCTGAGGATAATGATTCTCCTGTCCCAGAATGACGGCTACCTCCTCCTGTGAGTATCCCAGCATTCTGCACAGGCCCTCGCTGATAAACTCTTCATGCATCGGCTCGCTGAGGTGGCAGCGATGAACACCGCCCGGAATCTGATCAAAGGTTTCGGAAGCGGCATCGATCCTGCGGTGTTCCTCCGAGGCATCGAAGATCGCAAACAGGATCCGATCCATGTATCCTCCGCCGTCGAAAATCGGAATCATCAAAATCTTGAGCCAATACAGCTTCCCGTCCTGATGATAAAACGATTCAAAGGAGTGCGGCCTGCCGCTTTCCCTGGTGATGTGCATTTCCCTTTCCAGCTCGACAAAATCCAGCTCAGGATGATGCTTCTTGTATCGCTGATAGGTTTCCAGCGAACCGTTCAGATACTCCAGCTCCAGATGATCTGCACCCGGCTGCATGGAGGTCAGGCTTCCCTCCCCCACAAGATCGAGCTGCACCACAGCGCCGTTCATTTCCTGCAGGATCATTCGGTAATTGTCATAATATCGGCTCAAGGTTTGCGCCTCGCGGTTTTTCTGTCTGACATAGAGGCGCATCGCAGCAGTACTGTAAGCCAAAGCCAGGACAAATACCAGTGTGATGACGACCGCATACTTGCCGAAGCGCAGCTGCTCGTCGTGGAAGGCGGCCGCTGCGCTTTTCTCCCCCATCACACAGTAGACGCTCCAGTCATTGATCCGAACGGGGACTTGTGCCGCAAAACATCCATCGCCCCCCACCCGGATCCGCCCTGCTGCCGTTCCTCCTGTGTTCAGCTCCCGCAATTCCGATCCCCATGCGTACACATTAAGGCATCCGCTCTCCTCAAAGTCGTCGGAGGCCGCGTTCGAAAAGGCGTCGTGTGCGCTTTCGTTCGCCGCAATCATGTCTCCCGCATCGTCACAGATAAAAATTTCAACGGAGGGATCGAACAGATCCGTATGGGCAAAAAAGGAATCCTCCAGAACCGAAATCTCCTTGCTGCAGAACAGAACGCCCAACAGTTCTCCCTTGGCATCATAGGCCGGAATGGAGAACATGACCCTTGGCTCGTTGATTGCCTTTGTGGTGGCCAGAAACTGGCAGTACTGCGTGGAGGTTCCGTTGACAATTTCCTGAAAATACGCGCGGTCCTTGATATTTCCAAAAGGATTCCCCCTGTAATCGATGACATTGCCGTCCGGATCGGCAAATCCCAGCATGCACAGGCGGAACGTCTCTGTCATGGATTCCAGCGTCGGCAGCATTTCCTCACAGGCAAAGTCTTCACCGTTTTTCAACAGGTTCGCCGCCAGATGAAGCACCTGAAACTGCTCCTCCACATGCTCGGCAAACGCCGTCGCCTGCATACTGGCCGTGGACTGCAGCTCCGTAAGGGCGCGGCTTTCCACGTTCTGGCTCAGCATGGACCTCGTCATCGTCACGGCAAATACAGCACCCAGCGCAGCGATCATCACATAGGGTATCCTGTCCCTTGCACGGATTCGTTTCCCGTCCTGTTCTCTTCGGCTTCTGTTCCAAAAGATCATGAAGATTCCCCCGTTTGCCCTTTGGGCGGAAGGCTCGTCGAGGTTTCATGGAAACACGGATGAACGCGTTTGCCTCGAACAGCCTCGCCGTCTCTGCCATGTCAAACACCCTCGTTGGCCTTGCCACCGGCATGGTTTGATTCATCTTATATTGCAGATTAATAAACGTAAACTGAATAAAACTATCAGATTCTCCATCGGTTTTGTCCTGCAGTGTCTGTTATCTGATAGCAATACATACGCAGGAGGTTCCCAAACATTACAAAACAAGGCGCCGATCACTCAAGATCGGTGCCTTGTGCACTTTAGGGAAACGCTGATGAACTCAGCATTTCTTTAGCTGCTTCTTTATGTGCCGCGTTTCGTCCGTCCCCTACCGGATCCGCTTCCTGCGGTGCTTTCCTGCCGCCGCACAGCCGATAAGCCCCAACGCTGCCAAAAGTCCCGTAATGCCCCACGTCCCTGCATGAGTGTCATCCCCGGCGCGGACCGCTCCGCGGGACGGCACTGCGGCTGCCGCCGCAGGTGTCTCCATGTCCGCAGTAACCGTCGTTTCCGGCGGCACGGAAGGATTGTCCGGGGTATCCGGCGTATCCGGTTCATCAGGTACGTCCGGTTCATCAGGTACGTCCGGCTCATCGGGCACATCCGGTATGTCCGGGGTATTGATGACGGTAAAGACATTTCCCGTCCTTTCATAGGCGGCCGTGTAGCCCTCCGCCTGCAGCTCCCTGACGTAGTAGCTGAGCTTTTCCCCCTCAATAAAGGGCGAGTCACCCGGCTTGACCTTCTCCTCCAGCTCCTTTTCCAGTCCGGGAATGCCGATCAGCTGATCTGCCAGCTGACTGCTTTGTGCGTCGCCGCTGCTGTAGGTGACATTTTCGCAGGCTGCGTTTTCATTGAGGGAGCCGAAAAGGTAGCCGATGTACAAGGGAGCCTCCCCCGTATCGCGGACAGCAATCTGTCCCTCTGCATAGCAGTCCGTCGCCTTGATCTCTCCGGAGCACTCCTTGTTGAAGCTTCCGATCAGGTTTCCTGTGAACACGCCGTACAGAAAATCCGTCAGACCGCTTACGGTAAGATTGCCGGCCTTATATACATGATCAAGCTGAATGCCCTCCACGTCACCGTCTATATGGTCATTCCGATGGCAGACGGAGCCGATCACGCCTCCGACATATATGCCTTCCTCCTCCGGGGTGCCGTACTCCCCGCCCCGGAGCTCCTCGACATCGATGCTGCCGCGCTGGGCCACGTGCTCCATCACCGTTGTCCTGTAGACGTTTCCGGCAATGCCGCCCACCGTACCGCCGTTGTCATAGTAAATGGCCGAACGAAGCACCTTGATATCGCCGACGTGCGCCGCACCGGAAATGGTAAGGCTCTTATCCGTCAGGCCGGTCAATCCTCCGACGCTGGCCACCTCTGAGGTATTCTGCACCAGGATATTGCCGACGTAGGAGGTGGCTGCCTCCTCATCCGCGCCGGCCGGCAGATCGTCCCACGTGTGGCTCCAGCCGTTCTCCTCGGACAGCTCGACCGGATCACCTACCGTCTGTCCCAGGCTGTTGTACAGCTGTACGGAAACGGGATCATGACTTCCGGCGGAATCCTTCCATACCTTCCGAACCTGATAGTCTGTGGACCGAATCTCCACATCCATCTCCGCCTTCGCAACCAGACCCGCCACGTAGCCGCAGGAGTTGTACATACTGCCGCCGGAAAG
>CAYXAN010000092.1:0-7045 GCA_964461705.1 uncultured Sarcina sp.
CTGCAGGCAGCAAGCCGTTTAAGCGCAGAGGAACCTTCCACAGAAAGAAAAAGGTATGTGTTTTCTGCGGGAAAGACAATACCATTGATTACAAGGATGCAGCAAAGCTGCGCAAGTATATTTCGGAGGGCGGCAAGATTCTTCCCAGAAGGATCACCGGAACCTGCGCAACACATCAGCGCGAGCTGACCGTTGCCATCAAGAGAGCGCGTCACGTTGCAATCCTTCCTTACGTGGAGAAATAATTCCGGCGCAGCGGGCTGCAGATGCAAAGCTGCTGCACTTGTTCCAAGAGAAGCTGGGCTCCTGCCAAAAGAGGCAGGGGCCTTTTTCCGATTCCCTGAAAATTACCCGAAGCTGACTCTGTCAACTGACAGAGCTCACATTGACCTACCGTCCCGGAGGAAGTATGAGAAACCGTTTTGATCTGAAAGAGTATGCAGGAATCGCAAGAAAGGCTGCGGCAGAGGGATGCGTTCTGCTGCAGAACGAGCAGCAGGCACTGCCGCTGCGGTCCGGTGAGAGAGTCGCTGTTTTCGGACGAAATCAGCTGAACTATTACAAAAGCGGGACCGGCTCCGGAGGAATGGTGAACACGGCATATGTCATCAGCATTCTGGATGCCCTGAAGGAGGACACCTCCCTGCTGCTGGACCGGGAGCTTCTGGCGGTCTATGAGGCCTGGGTTCAGGAGCATCCCTTCGACATGGGAGCCGGATGGGCACAGGAGCCCTGGTTTCAGGAGGAAATGGAGCTGTCGCCCGAGCTGGTTGAAAGGGCGGCAGCCGCAAACGATGCTGCGCTGATCCTCATCGGACGGACGGCCGGCGAGGATAAGGACAACGGACCGGATGAGGGAAGCTGGTTTCTGACCGGGAAGGAGTTGAGTATGCTGCGCCTGGTTTGTGCCGCCTTCCCCCGTACCATCGTTGTTCTGAACGTCGGCAGCATCATTGATATGAGCTGGATGGACGAGGTGCATCCCTCAGCGGTCCTCTATGCATGGCAGGGAGGACAGGAGGGAGGACACGGCGTTGTCGATGTGCTGACAGGGCGTGTGACGCCCTGCGGGAAACTTACGGACACCATCGCATATCAGCTGGAGGATTATCCCTCTCATGCCAATTACGGCGGGGAAAGCCGCAATGTCTATGCCGAAGATATTTATGTCGGATATCGCTATTTTGAGACCTTTGCCCGGGATAGGGTGCGTTATCCCTTTGGCTACGGCCTTTCCTATACCACGTTTGCCGTCAGCGCGCGTCTGCAGGCCGTGGAGAAGGAAATCGTGGCACTGGTTCAGGTCACCAACACCGGCACATGCAGCGGCAAGGAGGTCATTCAGATTTATCTGGAGAAACCGCAGGGAAAGCTGGGACAGCCGGCAAGACAGCTGATTTCCTACGCAAAGACAGGAACGATACAGCCGGAGGCATCCGGAAAGCTGGTTCTGAAAATGCCCATTCAGGTGCTGGCCTCCTTTGATGACAGCGGCGTGACGGGTCATCCCAACGCCTGGGTGATCGAGGAGGGCGAATATACCTTTTATCTCGGGACGGATGTGAGATCGGCGGCTCCGGCAGGAAGCCTTCGGATTGCGGAAACCTTTGCCGTGAAGCAATGCGAAGAGGCGCTGGCACCGGAGGAGGCCTTTATGCGGCTTCGGCCGGTGCCGAAGGAGGGTGCCGCGGGGACTGCCGGAAGCCCCTATGCCCCGGGCGAGGAGAAAGCGCCGAAGCGCACGGTGAATCCGTGGACGAGGAGAGCCCATTCCCTTCCGGAGGAATACGCGTATACCGGCGACCGGGGCATCCGTCTGGCCGACGTGGCAGAGGGAAAGGAAACCCTGGAGCATTTTGCCGCGCAGCTGAATGATGAGGATCTGTGTGCCATTGCCAGGGGAGAGGGCATGTGCTCTCCGAAGGTAACGCCCGGAACGGCGGGTGCTTTCGGCGGTGTGACGGACCGGCTCCTTGCGTTCGGAATTCCGGTTTGCTGCTGCGCCGACGGCCCGAGCGGCATCCGTATGGACAGCGGGACCGTGGCTTTTTCCATGCCGAGCGGGACCGCACTGGCATCGACCTTTAACAATGCCCTGGTGGAGGAGCTGTACGCCTGGGAAGGAATGGAGCTTCGCCGGGATCGGATCGAAACACTGCTGGGACCCGGCATGAACCTTCATCGTCATCCGCTGAACGGACGGAATTTTGAATATTTTTCCGAGGATCCGCTGCTGACAGGTGAAATGGCCGCCGCACAGCTGCAGGGAATGCACCGCTTCGGCGTGACGGGCACCATCAAGCATTTTGCCTGCAACAATCAGGAAAAAAGAAGGGATGAGATCGAGGCTCTGGTGTCGGCAAGAGCGCTTCGCGAGCTCTATCTTAAGGGATATGAAATCGCGGTGACCAAGGGACATGCACGCTCCATCATGACCTCCTACAATCCTCTGAACGGAGAGCGCAATGCCAGCAATTATGATCTGCTGACAACGATCCTGCGCAAGGACTGGGGCTATGACGGGATCGTGATGACCGACTGGTGGGCCAAGGTCGGCCCGATGGATCAAAGCTCCAGACAGGACACGGGAGCCATGATTGCCGCACAGAATGACCTGTACATGGTGACTCCTGATGCCAAGGCCAATACCTCCGGGGATCATTCCATGGAGGCACTTGCCGCGAAAACCCTGACAAGAGGGGAGCTTCAGCGCACCGCCATGAACATCTGCAGGTTTGCGATGCAGACGCCCGCGATGCTGCGCCTTCGGGGCATCCGCACGGTGCTGGACGATGAGCTGGAAAGAAGTCTGGATGAGGCGGAGCTTGCCGGAATTCCCGGGAACACCATCCGAATATCGGAGGACGGCTCGGTGGATCCCGCACGCATCGATACCAAGAGAGGAAAGACCTCTGTGCTGGAGGTCCCCATCGAGGGATTGACGGCTCAGTCCTATCGAGATGCGTCGGAGGAGCATTACCATCTTCGGATGAGAGTGCGGGCCGGGGAGCGGACGCCGGAGCTTGCCCAGCTTCCCATAACCGTTCATAAGGACAGAGAGCTGGCGGGAACGATATCTCTGACCGGAAAGGACAGGGAGTGGAAGGACATCGATCTTATTCTGCCGGACTCCGTGGTGGCAAGCTCCTTTCAGGTTCGGCTGTTCTTCGGAGAAAGCGGCGTGGAGCTGCAGCGCCTTTCCGTACAAAGAGGATGATTTCGCCGCTGCTCGGGTATAAGGGCACGGTTCCTGTGGTATAATGCTCGAAAACGACATTCGGCACAGAGGTGGAAGCGATGGGAAATCAGATCAAGCTGAAAAAGCAGATGGCCGGATTTTTTGAGATACCGATCCGGCTGGGCTTTTTCCTGCTTCTTGTCAACGTCCTGATCCTGTTCATAGACTGGCCCTCCGGCCTGATTCTGCTGGTGTTCTCGATCTGCTACGTCATCGTTGTGGTGAGCATGCGTGTACACAGCAGGTCATTGATCATCAATGAAATGGTGAGCTTTGCGACGGAATACGGACAGGTGCAGAAGCGTCTCCTGAAGAATCTGGAGATCCCCTATTGTGTTCTGGATGATACGGGAAGGATCATCTGGACCAATTACGAATTTGACCGGACAGTGCATCAGGAGCAGACCGTGCGCAAGCAGATCAGCGCCCTGTTTCCTTCACTGACCAAGGATACGCTCCCCACCGGCGACGATGGAATCAGCATGAAGATCGAGTTCGAAAGCCGAAGCTTTCGCGCGGAAATGCGGCGGATTGCCATGGATACCATGATCCAGGACTCGGACATCATTTCCGAGGCCAGCTACGGCGGTGCGCTTATTGCGGTGTATCTGTTTGATGAGACGGCAGAGCGGCTGGCGATTCAGGAGGTGGATGACCAGAGCCTGGTGGTGGGCTTTATCTATATTGACAATTATGACGAGGCGCTGGACGGGCTTGAGGATGTGCGCCGGTCCATTCTGGTGGCGTTGATTGACCGGCAGGTCAATAAATATATCGCCTCTGTGGACGGCATCTGCAGCAAGATGGAGAAGGACCGGTACCTCATTGTGCTGCGCAAGCGCTCTCTCGGGCTTTTGCAGGCGGGACACTTCTCCTTGCTTTCCGAGGCCAAGACCGTGAACATCGGCAACGAGATGGCCATTACACTCAGCATCGGCTTTGGCATGGACGGCCTCTCCTATGCGCAGAACTATGAATTTGCGCGGAATGCCATCGATCTGGCTCTCGGACGGGGCGGAGATCAGGCAGTCGTGAAAATGCCGGGCAATATCCTGTATTACGGCGGGAAAACCCAGCAGGTGGAGAAAACAACAAGGGTCAAGGCCCGTGTCAAGGCAGAGGCTCTGAAGGAAATCATCACGGCCAGAGACAAGGTCTTCATCATGGGACACCGTCTCGGGGACATTGACTGTGTGGGCGCGGGGATCGGTGTCTACAGAATCTGTCTGACGCTTGGAAAAGAGGCTCACATTGTGCTGAATCAGGTGTCCGCCTCCCTGCGGCCGATCGTGGATATGTTCCGGAACAATGAGGAATACCCGGAGGATATGTTCCTGACCAGCGAGCAGGCGATGCAGCGGGTGACGGATGATTCGGCACTGGTGGTGGTGGATGTGAACAAGCCCAGCATCACGGAGTGCCCGGAGCTTCTGCGCATGTGCAAGTCCATCGTGGTTCTGGATCATCACAGAAAGGGGAGCGAAGCCATTGAGAATGCGACCCTGTCTTACATTGAGGCCTATGCCTCCAGCGCCTGTGAGATGGTGTCGGAGGTGCTGCAGTATGTGGATGAGAGTCTGCGGCTCCGACAGGAGGAGGCAGATGCTCTGTATGCCGGGATGGTGGTGGATACCAACAACTTCCAGAGCAAGACCGGTGTCCGGACCTTTGAGGCAGCGGCCTTCCTTCGACGGAACGGGACGGATGTCACAAGGGTGCGCAAGCTGTTCCGGGAGGAGGCAGCCGAATACAAGAGCAAGGCGGATGCTGTTTCGCAGGCGGAGATTTACCGCGAGGAGTTTGCCATCTCCATCTGCCAGAGCGGAGGCCTGGAGAGTCCTACCATTGTAGGGGCGCAGGCAGCCAATGAGCTGCTGAATATCAAGGGAATCAAGGCGAGCTTTGTTCTGACCAGATATCAGGGAAAAATCTTTGTCAGTGCCCGCTCCATTGATGAGGTCAATGTGCAGGTCATCATGGAACGGATGGGCGGCGGCGGACATATGAACATCGCCGGAGCACAGCTGGAAGGAAAATCCATTGAAGAGGCGGAGGAATTGCTCAAGCACACGATTGATTCCATGATGGATGACGGAGAATTATAGACGGAGGTAAGCGAATGAAGGTTATTTTGCTGCAGGATGTGAAGTCTCTCGGGAAGAAGGGACAGATTGTGGATGTCAGCGACGGCTACGCAAGGAACTATGTTCTGCCTAAGAAGGTGGGCGTTGAGGCAACGGACAAAAATAAGAATGAGCTCAAGCTTCAGAAGCAGCACGAGGACAAGCTGGCGGCACAGAGGCTTGCAGAGGCGAAGGAGCTGGCGGCACGTCTGGATTCCTTAACCATTCAGGTGACAATGAAGGCCGGCGAGAACGGAAAGGTATTCGGGTCGGTTGCCTCCAAGGAAATTGCCGAGCAGGCGGGCAAACAGCACGGACTTGCACTGGACAAGAAGAAGATTGTGCTGGAGGAGCCCCTGAAGTCCTTCGGCATGCATGAGGTCGCCATTAAGCTGCATCCGGAGGTGACCGGGAAGCTCCATGTACAGGTAAAGGAAGCGTAAGGAATTATCATGCCGGAAGAGGACGTAGTAAAACGGATCATGCCCCATAATCTGGAGGCGGAGATGTCTGTCATCGGCGCCATGCTGATGGATCAGCAGGCCATCGGCAGCGTCATGGAGATTCTGACCAAGGATGATTTTTATTCCAGACAGTACGGAATCATGTATGAATCCATGCTGGAGCTCGAGCAGAGCGGTATGGCCGTGGATCCTGTGACGCTGCAGGAAAAGCTCAAGGAGAAAAACCTTCCGCCCGAGGCCTATGATGCCAAAACCATCGGGGACATCCTTGCGCAGGTTCCGACCTCTGCCAATGTGGTCAGCTACGCCCGGATTGTCGCTGAGAAATCTCTGATGCGTCAGACCATCCGGGCCTGTGAGGAGATCTCTCATGATGCCTATATGGGCGCAGCGGACGCGCAGACGGTGATGACCAAGGCGGAGGAGGCCATTTTTCATCTTTCGCAGGGACGAAGGGGATCCGACTATCAGGATATCCGGCAGATTGTCTCCAATGCAATGCGAAAGATCGTCATGGCGTCCAAAATCAGCGGCAACATCACCGGCCTTCCGACCGGCTTTGCGGATCTGGACAACAAGACGGCAGGGCTGCAGCCGGCGGATCTGATTCTGATCGCGGCAAGACCTTCGATGGGAAAAACCGCTTTTGTCCTGAATATTGCCGAGTATTGCGGCGTGCGGCAGGGAAAGCGGGTGGCGATTTTCTCCTTGGAAATGTCCAGGGAGCAGCTGATCAACCGCATGTTTTCCCTGGAGAGCCATGTGGATGCGCAGAAGATTCGTACCGGAGATCTGACCGAGGGCGAGTGGACCGACCTGATTGAGGGAGCTGAGACCATCGGAGAGTCTGCCTTGATGGTGGACGACACGCCTGCGATCACGGTAGGAATGCTTCGCTCCAAATGCATGAAGTTCAAGCTGGATCAGGGACTGGATCTGGTGATCATTGACTATTTGCAGCTGATGAGCGGAGGCGGGGGCAGAAGCTCGGATTCGAGACAGCAGGAGATTTCAGAGATCTCCCGTTCCTTAAAGGCATTGGCAAGGGAACTGAATGTACCGGTGATTGCCCTGTCTCAGCTCTCCAGAGCTGTGGAGTCCCGGACGGACAAACGCCCGATGCTGTCTGATCTGCGCGAATCGGGAGCCATTGAGCAGGATGCGGACGTTGTGATGTTCATTTACCGGGATGAGTATTACCATGAGGATTCTCCGGACAA
>CAYXAN010000093.1:0-7028 GCA_964461705.1 uncultured Sarcina sp.
AGCAGGATGAAATTGACCACCTGAACAATTATCAGTCAACCATGGCGACGGAGCTCGGAAAGGAATATGTGCCTCTTACCGAAACGGGGCTGCAAACGCTGAACGGTCTGCAGGCAACGGCCTATTGCCGGATTCGTTATACGGACGGAGGGGATTTCAAGCGCACCGAACGCCAGAAGGAGGTTTTGTCTAAAACCTTTGCCAAATTAAAAAAGTCCGGTCCGGTCGCCATGCTGAAGGCAGCGGACAGTCTGACCAGCGAGGTGAAGACCTCCCTGAATGCGGCAGAGATATCGGCGCTTGTTCTGAAGGCGCTGCGGATGGATATCGAAGATACCAGCGGATTTCCCAACGAGCAGTATCGGACGGTGGCCTACGTTGGAGATCAGTCCTGTGTCATTCCGATTCATCTGACGGACAATGTAACATGGCTGCATCAATATTTGTTTGAGGATGACAGCTATCAGGCTTCGCAGACAGTGCAGACCATCAGCAGCGAAATCAGTGCCAGATCAGGATATTGACGGGAGGTGGGCTTGAAGAAGGTTATTGTCATCGGAGCGGGTGCTGCCGGCCTCATGGCGGCGTGTGCCGCTGCAGATGCGGGAGCGAGGGTCATTGTTCTGGAGCATAACGAGAAGGCGGGGAAAAAGCTTTTCATCACAGGGAAGGGACGGTGCAATTATTCCAATGCCTGCGAAAATCAGGATTTTTTTGCAAATGTTCTGCGGAATCCCAAATTCCTGTACAGTGCGATATATTCCTTCGACAGCGCGGCAATGACGGCTTTTCTGCAGGAGAACGGCTGCCCCACCAAGGAGGAAAGGGGAAAACGTCTTTTTCCGGCGTCGGATCATGCATATGATGTCACGGATGCATTGGTGCGTCATCTGCGAAGAAGCGGGGGAGAGCTTCGATTTCACAAGGATGTGACGGAAATCCTTGTCTCTGATACGCAGCACGTGCAGGGGGTCATGCTGTCGGACGGACAAAGGATATCAGCGGATGCGGTTGTCGTTGCAACAGGAGGAAGATCCTACCCTTCCACAGGCTCTGCCGGGGCAGGGTATCGTCTGGCGGAAAAGCTGGGCCTTAAGGTGGAGAAGACGAAACCCTCACTGGTTCCCCTTACGGTCGGGGAAGCATGGCCTATGAGGCTGCAGGGGCTTGCACTGAAAAACGTTGCCGTTTCGGTAGAATCTCCCTCCGGGAAGCACCGGCCGATTTATCAGGGCTTCGGCGAACTCCTTTTCACACACTTTGGTATCAGCGGACCGTTGATTTTGTCGGCCTCCTGCCATATGGACTTTACACAGGATCATCCTTGGTATCTTCTTCATCTTGATTTAAAGCCGGCTCTTTCCCGGGAGGAGCTGGAGGCAAGCCTTCTTCGCAGGGCGTCCGCATCTCCTAAAAGAGAGCTTCGCAATGTGCTGAAGACTTTTTTGCCGGAGCGTCTTGCAGAGGAGACAGCAAGGCTTTACGCCCTGAAGGAAGGCGGCCCTTCCGCGCAGGCAGGGGAAAACCAGCCGTTCTGCACATTGAACGACAAACAGAGAAGTCATCTGGCGCGGCTTATGAAGGATATTCCGATTACGGTCACCGGAACCAGAGGCTTTGCGGAGGCCATCGTTACAAGGGGAGGTGTCAGCGTAAAGGAGATCAACCCCTCTACGATGGAGGCGAAGAGGGCTGCCGGGGTGTTTTTTGCGGGTGAGATCCTGGATGTGGATGCTTATACCGGCGGCTATAATCTGCAGATTGCATGGTCCACCGGACATCTTGCAGGGGAAAACGCAGCCCGGTGCCGGGAAAATGCAGATGAAAGGAAAGAGGAGAATCATTGATGGAAGCTCATGCATTTAATATCGCAATCGATGGGCCGGCCGGAGCCGGGAAAAGCACGATCGCAAGGAAGGTTGCGGCGCAGCTTGGATACATCTACGTGGATACGGGAGCCATGTACCGGGCAATGGCGCTGTATCTGCTGCGGGCGGGCCTTGGCAGGCCGGTCGAAGCTGACCTGAATCAAAGAGAGCTCTTTGCAAAACGGGCAGCCGAGCTTTGCCGGGGAGCTGAAATTTCAATCGTTTATCAGGACGGGGAGCAGGTGGTGCTGCTGGCGGGAGAAAACGTCAACCCGCATCTTCGAACGGAGGAGGTCAGTGCCATGGCGAGTGTTTCTTCCGCCGTTCCCGAGGTGCGTACGAGGCTGGTGGAGCTGCAGCAGCAGCTTGCCGAAAGGCAGAGCGTTGTGATGGACGGCAGGGACATCGGCACGGTGGTACTGCCGGATGCACAGGTGAAGGTGTACCTGACTGCCAGTGTGGAGGTTCGGGCCAGACGCCGCTTTATTGAAAATCAAAAGGCTGTGAAAGCAGGGGCGAGCAAGGCTCCGGAGGATCTGGATCTGGATAAGATCAAGGCAGATATTGCTCAAAGAGATCACCGGGACATGACGCGGGCCGCATCGCCGCTGCGGCAGGCGAAGGATGCCGTGCTGGTGGATTCCTCAGAGATGACGATTGATCAGGTGACGGAAACCATTCTGAATCTTGCGGCAGATAAGCTGGGCAGACCCAGGGTTATCACGGCGGCGACAGCAGGCTTTTGCTTCGGCGTGCAGAAGGCGGTAGATGCGGTCTACCGTGAGATTGCCGCAAAAGAGCAGGGAAGAAAGCCGGGGCCGATCAATACCTTCGGACCGATCATTCACAATGAAACCGTGGTGGAGGAGCTGAAGGCCAAGAGGGTCGGCATCCTGAATTCCGTAGAGGAGGCAAAGGCACAGAAGGAAGGCACCATTGTGATTCGCTCCCACGGAGTTGCCAAACAGACATGGGAGGAGCTGAATGCGGGTACGGCAGAAATTGTCGATACAACCTGCACCTTTGTGAAGAAGATTCATGAAATCGTGGACGAAGCAAGCAAAAACGGAAGTCAGGTGGTCATCATAGGAAACCACGGGCATGCGGAAACAGAAGGAACAGTGGGGTGGAGCTGCACGCCGGCGACCGTCATTGAAACAGAGGAGGAAGCTCTTGCATACAACGGAAATCCCGACCGAAAGGTATGCATCGTGGCACAGACCACTTTCAATGCGGAAAAATTCGAGAAAATTGTTGCTTTAATAGCCCAAAATGGATATAATATCGAGACGAATGAGACCATCTGCAATGCCACCGCTGAGCGGCAGGCAGAGGCCAGGCATATCGCACAGAAGGCAGATGTCATGATTGTGATCGGAGGGAAGGATTCCTCCAACAGCGCAAAGCTTTATGAAATCTGCAGGGCTCAGTGTAAGAGAACCTATTTCATTCAAACGGTGAAGGACCTTGACCTGAAGCTATCAGGAGGCGAACGGATCATCGGAATCACCGCTGGGGCTTCGACCCCGAAAAATATTATTGAGGAGGTTCAAAGTGATGTCAGAAGAACTAACTTTTGAACAGATGCTGGAAGCATCATTTAAGACAATTCACAGTGGAGAGGTGGTCGAAGGTTCCGTCATTGATGTTAAGCCGGAAGAAGCCATACTGAACATCGGGTACAAGAGTGACGGCGTTCTGACCCGTCAGGAGTACTCCAATGACAATTCTGTGGATCTTACCACAAAGCTCAGTGTCGGTGATAAGCTGGACGTGAAGGTTATGAAGGTGGATGACCGCGAGGGTACGGTTTCCCTTTCCTACAAGAGACTTGCATTGGATCGCGGCAACAAGGTGATCGAAGAGGCATATGAGAACAAGACTGTCCTGAAGGCTGAGGTTTCTCAGGTTCTCTCCGGTGGTATCTGTGTTGTTGTTGAAGGAATTCGTGTATTCATTCCTGCATCACTCGTCAGCGACACATATGAGAAGGATCTGACGAAGTATCTTGGCCAGGAGATCGAGTTTATTGTGACCGAGTACAATCCCAGAAGACGCCGCTACATCGGTGACCGTAAGCAGCTTCTTACGGCAAAGAGAGAGGAAGCCGCTGCGAAGCTGTTTGAGACGCTGCAGGCAGGCGATGTGGTGGAAGGTGTGGTGAAGAACATCACAGACTTCGGCGCATTTGTGGATCTTGGCGGTGCAGACGGTCTGCTGCACATTTCGGAAATGAGCTGGGGACGTGTGGAGAGCCCGAAGAAGGTGTTCAAGGTTGGGCAGAAGCTTCGCGTCCTTGTAAAGGATATCAACGGTCGGAAGATTGCTTTGTCCTTGAAATTCCCGGATGAAAATCCGTGGATCGGCGCAGAGGATAAGTATGCGGTCGGCAAGACGGTGACCGGAAGGGTTGCCCGCATGGCTGATTTCGGTGCTTTTGTTGAGCTGGAGTCCGGAATTGATGCGCTGCTGCATGTTTCTCAGATTTCGAAGGAGCACATCGAGAAGCCTTCCGATGTACTGAAGGTTGGGGATGAGGTTACGGCGAAGATCGTTGACTTTAACCCTGAGAACAATAAGATTTCCCTGTCTGTGAAGGCTCTCAAGAACGATGAGGAGAAGGCGCAGAAGGAGGAAAATGAGGTTGTTGTTCCTTCCAAGGGAAGTGACGAGGATGCAGTTACTGTCGATATCGATGCAATGATTGCACGTCAGGAGACGGAGGAGGCTTGAGCGTTTCCCTCCCCGGTATAAGACAGAGTTCATCGGATTTGCATTCCGTTCTTGCCTCATCAGTTCAATAGTTACATGAAAAAGGAAAGACCTATGGTTTCGATGCCATAGGTCTTTTTTAAGTGGTGCGCCCGACAGGCGCCAAACAGGTGTGTTTTCAGTTTAATTGGGAGAGCCTGACGGATCCAGAATAAGGCTTTTCAGTTCCATGAGTTCATTTACGATATGCTGAATCATCACCTGCGCCTGTTGATTTCGCTCGGCAACAGAGAGATTATCCTGAACCTGCGGGTAGGATACGCTCTGCGATCGCAGAGCTCCCTGTATTTGTCCCGTATTCGGCTGCTCATGATCCGGCGGCAGCATATGCGTTCGAAAGCCGGCGGAAGGCATTGCGGATTCCGTATTGGAAGATTTCACGACTCTGCAGGAAGTAGAATTCTTTTCCTCATTGGAAGAAAAGGATTCATCCTTATCATCAAAGCCCATCAGCCAGCCGGAAGAAACATTCAGAATGCTGGCAGCTTCCTCGAGCCGGGAAGGCTGGACACCGTTCCTTCCGTGAATCCAGTTGTACACGGTGGTTTTGGAGACCCCAAGCATGGCTGCAAATTTGGGAATGGAGAGACCGCGTTCTGCAATGGCATCCTGTATACGCTTGGAAAAAAGTTTTTGATTAAAAAGCACGAGGATTCCTCAAATGACGTGAATACAACGATATCCTGCTTATTATATCCTACGCTGTGTGAGGCCTGGTCCAACTCATGTGAACGGAGCTTCTTGACAGTTCAAATTATGTGAACTATTCTGTACGACAAATGTTGTGCGAAGTCATACCACGACCGCAGGCTTTTTACGGCATAGGAGGCAGCATGAATCCAAGTCAGGCAGTATTTGATTACGCAAAGCTGAGGGACTCCATCCGTGAGCATTTCGGAACAGAAGGGAGTTTTGCCAAGGCAATCGGACGGAGTCCGAACTACGTTTCGAAGGTTTTTCAGGGGAAAAGCAATTTTAATGCTGTTGATATCAGCAGGTCTGCAGAGATACTGGGAATCAGCACCGATGATATCGGAAGATATTTTTTTGAAAAGAAGTGATTCGCCGCAGAAGGGCTCACGGATTCCGGCAAGACGGTTTTCCGTGAGCTCTTTTGCTTTCCTTTGTCAAGATGAAAATGATATACTGTATCCGTTCGGTGCCTGCCAATTTCAATGTGAATAGGCGTGTGCGTGCGAATTCACGTTTGAAATCGGCGGAAAGGCGATGTGCAGAGTACCGCCGGGCGGCCACATCGAGGCTTTCTGATTTTGCGGTGAGGAGAAACGAATGGCGCAGAAGGTGCCGAAAAAGTCCTATTCAGAATGTGAGAGGGAATTAAAGCAGCAGCTGTCCGGCGGCCGGTTTTACCCTGTATATCTGATCTGCGGCGAGCAGGATTTCCTGCGTCATGAGAACATGAAGCTGATTCGTGAAGCGATTCTCGGAGCCGGCGACACGATGAACAGCACCGTATTGAACGGACCGGAGATTCGGGCTGCGGATGTGATTGAGACGGCGCAGACGCTGCCTTTTTTTGCGGACCATCGCGTTGTAACCATCACGGAAACGGAATTTTTCAAGCACGCAGGTGAGGATGCGGAGCGGCTGAATTCCTACTTACAGGAGCTTCCGGAGACAACACACCTGATTTTCGAGGAGATCTCCCCCAACAAGGCCTGCAGACTGTACAAGACGGTTTCAAAGCTGGGATATGTTCTGTGCTGTGACCTGGCGGGAACGGATTATGTTCCGCCTCAGGACATGCGCCGATTGCAGGAATGGATCGCAGGACTGTTTGCAGAGAGAGACCTTCGGATTTCAAATCAGACGCTGAATCTTTTCCTTACGTATTCCGGGACAGATATGCTGGCCATACGTTCTCAGAAGGAAAAGGTCGCAGCTTACTGCTGGGGAAGAGGTGAAGTTTGCCCGGAGGACATCCGTGCGGTTTGCACGCCGGTGGTAAAGGATCGTATTTTCGATATGATTCGTTTTATTGCAGAAGGGAAAAGGGAGGAAGCCCTGTCCGTTTATATGGATCTGCAGAAGCTGCAGACACCGCCGCAGGTCATCCTTTCCCTGATGATCCGGCAGTACAGTCAGCTGCTGCAGATCCGTGAGATGTCCGACAGTATGAGAGATGAGGATATTTCAGATGCGTTGAAGCTGAATCGGTGGGCTTTGACGAACAGACTAAAGCCATTGACCAGAGGACGCTCTGTTGAAGATTTTGAACGTTTCCTGACCTTGTGCCTGGATGCGGATTACGCCTATAAAAATGGTAAAATATCCCCGGAGCTGGCCACGGAGCGGCTGATCGTCCAATGCTCCGGAGGGAAGCAGTGAAGAAGAAAGGAAGCAGGAAATGTCAGTGACAGCAATAGA
>CAYXAN010000094.1:0-6989 GCA_964461705.1 uncultured Sarcina sp.
AAATTCCTGCATCAGCAGATTGTGGGTTTCGTCATACAGGTAGCCGTCCGATCGAAAGAACAGGCGTTTGATATTGTCATCCAGCGTCCTCGTATCGTCAAGCATGGACAGATACTTGGCCACACCGCCGGTAATCCCATAGCAAATGGCCTTCTCTTCCAGTGTGTAGTGCGGTACAAATGCCGCCGCGTCGCGGTAATGGAAGGCCTCCAGACGAATCTGTCCGTCTCTGCGGCCAAAAAGAGGGCTTTTTTCTCCCAGCACCTTCTGCTCCATGAAGCGCAGGGAGGAGCCGCACAAAATCACCATCAGGTTCTTGTCCTGCCATTCCGTATCAATGTAGCATTGCATGACGGACAAAAGGGCATCGTCCTTTTCCGCCCAGCAGGGCAGCTCATCGATGACCAGCACCACCTTCTCATCGCCCAGCTTCTGACCGATATAGGTAAAAACATCCTCCAGAAATTCAAAGGACTCCTCCGCACAGGCGGTCCCCAGAGCCGCTGTGACACGCCTTGCAAAAAGCTCCAGGTTTCTGGCTCTTCCGACCCGTGTGGCCATATAGTAAATCGCCTTCTTGCCCTTGACAAACTCATGAATCAGGGTCGATTTGCCGACACGCCTGCGGCCGTAAACCACCATCATGCCAAAGCCCGGCTTCTCGTAAACCTCCTGCAGAGCCCGCAGTTCCTTTTTCCTGCCGATGAACATCACTTCTACCCCGTTTGGTGTGCAGAATGTCCGCGCATCACAAAGCATCCGACAGATACGGACGCTTCCCTTCCGTCAGGACATTCCTTCCGTTATCATCTGATACCTGTTTCGTCCAAAGCTATCTTGCCAAATCCGCACCAACGTGGAGTTAATGCCTCTCCGTCATCCGGGCTCCTTACGTCTCCTGCTCAGCAGCAGGTGTACTGTCCCAATGTCTTGTCCGCCAGCTGCTGCAGGTTGATCTGCTGCAGTCCCTCCTCAACCTTCTGCTCCGCCGCGGCAAAATACTCCTTACAGCAGTCATACAGCTGCGTCGAGTGATCAAAGATCGCGAACAGTCCGTTGTCTCCCTCCACCGCCTGCACAACGTCCAGCATGGTCTTGTCCAATGCTTCCTGCCGGATGGAGTACAGAAAACGCTTCTCCCTGCCGGACTCCTCCAGCAGCTCTGCTTCCACAAGCCTCCGGCACAATCTGGCCGCCACCGCATGCGGAACGCACGAACATCGGCACAGGTCCGTGAGTGAAGCCCCCTTTTCGCCCTGCTCCCTCTTCTTCCATGCACAAAGCAGCAGCCGCAGTGCATAGTCCGTATCCCGTTTCAATTGCATTTTGATCTCTTTCCCCGTCTTCCCCAAAGGATCCTCTGCAGTCTGCATGAACTTCGCAGAGGATCCCGCTGCCTCACAACGCAATCCCCAAAGGAATGCACTGTCAAAACGCTCTTGTCGCCATTGCCTTATACATCATTCAGGATTCCTGCCAGAATCGATTCCCCCCACGAATATTCCGTAAGGAACTCCCCCTCAAAGCGATCCCGAACCCCCATGTTCTTGTCCTGCCACGCAAAATAATCGCAGTCACACAGCGCTGTATTCAGCATCTGTCCCCTCTGGGTAGACAGCATCAGGTTGCCGAGATCCGCCTCCGCCAGCACGTGCTTGAGCCGGCTGAGCGCATTGTAATAGACCTTCATATTGTTGTTGCTGTATTCCCGACCCTCCCAGATGGTGCTGTAGATTTCCTCATTGCTGATCTCCTTGCCCCGGCGAGAGGCCACCAGTGCAAAAATCTCCTTGGTTTTGCCGCGAAGCTTCAGCGGCACCCCGTTCTTGAGCACATTGAACCGGCCGAACATCTGGATATAGACATCCTTCTGCAGCCTTCGGGCCAGAAGTGTCATTTTCTGTGCCATCATCTCTATGGTTTCCCTCTTATAGGGCTTGAGGATGTAATAATCCCCGCCGATGGCATTGAACTCCTGCAGATATTCATCGTAGGCCGAGATGAAAACAATCAGAAGATCCGGATACAGCTCCCGCAGCCGGACTGCCAGCTCAATGCCGTTCATCCGGGGCAGCCGCACATCCAGCACGGCCAGTTCGAACGGGTTTTCCCTTGCATAGTCAAGCGCCTCTTCCGCACCTTGAAATTGTGCAACCACGTTCAGCTCCGGAATGCCCTGGCTGTTGCGCATGAAGCTGCGCAGCATCATCGCCTCATCATCCACCACGATTGTTCTCATCATTTCCCTCCTGTTGACTTTCCTGTCGGGAATCGGTTGGAATCGCGACCGTGATCCTCGTTCCCACGCCGATACGGCTCTCCACCGTAACCTTGGCATGCATTCGCTTTTCAAACCGGAAAATCAGATTGGCCAAACCATGGGAATCCCGTCCCCCCGTGGTGACCTCCCGCATCATTGCATCGAAATCAAACCCGACTCCGTTGTCCTCTACACAGACCAGAACCCTGTCCTCCTCGCGAAGTGTCCGAAGCGTCACCGTGCCGCCCTCCGAACCCCGTTCATAGATTCCATGGCGAATGGCGTTCTCCACCAGCGGCTGAATGCCAAGCGGAATGATTTCAAAATCTGTTTCCGCACACTCGTACTCCATGTGCAGCCTCTCTCCCAGCCGAACCTTTTCAATGTTGACGTAAGCCTGAATGTTCGTCAGCTCCTGCGAAAAGGAAACCAGCCCCTCATTGGACATCGAACGGATGCATGCACGAAGATGCGTCGAAAAGTCATAGAGCAAATCCGATCCATGCGTCGGATTGTCCAGCACGACCTCCCGAATGGATGCCAGTGCATTATACAGGAAATGGGGCTGCATCTGGCTGTGGGCATTCCGGATCTTGGTCTCCTCCAGCTGCTGTCTGGTATCCGACAGCTCCTGTTCCAGCTTCTGCTGCTGTTGCTGCTGCCTGCTCACATCCGTCACAACGGAGCAGCCGTACAGAACTCCTGACGCACTCCGCCGGGTGTCCATCGTGTCCGAAACCGCAAGGAGAGACCCGTTTTTGCACATCAGACGATATTCACAGGTCGCATGACCTTCGGTGATGGCAAGGCTGTAGACGGAGGTGATAAAGTTCGAGCGATCCTCCGGATAGATCAGCCGGGAATAACGGCGCTTGGAGCCGATACGGTGTTCCATTTCCTTCCGCGTATATCCCAGCATCCGGCACAGACCATCATTGTAATATACCAGATGAATCGGCTCACTGAGACAACAGCAATGCACTCCTCCCGGAATATGTGCATAAATATCAAAATCAAGATCAGCCTTTTGGTCCGTATCCGACATCTTGCGAAAGGATCTCTGATACCTGCCCAGACGACTCCGACACAGCTTATCGAAAATCATTGGGAACCCTCCAAAATCAATCCTTCAAGCAGCAACAAAAAAAGTATCACGTTATCGCAAACATGATACCGGCATGTTGTTTCGTTTGGTGTTTTCCATCTCCCGGTCCTCACGGACTCGAATCGAACTGTTCCGACTGTTCCGTTCGGACGCACCGCACCGTCACGCGGCTTTGCCCTCCGATCGTGCAGGTAAACAGCGTCAGATCCCACTCTCCCTCTGACATTTCCTCCACCGCATAGGGATCCAGCGTCTCCAGATCGGAAACCTCATACCGGAAAACGTTGCCGTCCACATCCGTAAAGGTCACCTCATCTCCTGCGTGCAGCTCCTTGAGATCTCCGAAATGCGTCGCATAATTGTGTGCAGCAATGATGAGATTGTCCTTGTAGGCGGAGCCCTCATAGCGGCAGGGGGCAAGCTTCAGCAAGGGATAGCTCCATTCGCTGATCACCGGCAGTGTCCGGCTCAAGGATGGAATTTCCAGCGTACCGATATAGTCCACGCCGTCTATGGTCTCCACCGGCATTTCCATGTCCGGATTCAGGATATAATCCGGCACCTGCTCCGGCTGCGCCTCGGGAATGGCGCTCTGCAGACAAGCCGCATGCTCCGATGCCTGCTCCCCGGCGCGAACCGCCTCCCAAAGGTTATATCCGATTAACGAAAAGGCTGCCGCAAGCAGCAGCAGCCCAAGGACAAACCACCCGTTGATCCTATGCTTCTTCACGATTCACTCTCATGCCCGGCCGTCTCATTCTGTCCGGCCGTCTCCTGATTTGCCGCCTCCTGCGAGGCTGCACTCTCCTGCACTGATCCAGCCTGTGCCGATCCCGCCTGTGAGGAAACTGTCTCCTGCACCGACGCACCCTGCGATCCGATACTCTGGGATGCGGCCGGGGAAACTGCCGTCCCCTGGAAACCTGTCTCCCCGGACTGTACGCTCTGGGAAGCCGCACCCTGCAGCGCTGCCGCCGGAGCCATCACACCTCTGCGGCGGGCAGCCCCCACCACAATGAGCAGAAGACCTGCACACATCAGAAGCGGCACCGGCCACCACAGCTGTCCCGTCTGGGGAAGCTTGGTTCCCACCGATGTGGGCGTCGTGGGTGCCGCCGGGGTCGTTGGCACAACCGTCTCCTTTTCGTGCGTGTTGGTCACCACAAAGGTGATGCCCTCCCGCTTGATTGCCACAGTGTAGTCCTCACAGGCCTTCTCGGTCACCGTCCATGTATAGGCATCCGAAAGCTTTTCCCAGGTATGTCCCCAGTTGTTGCCCGCATTCAGCTTGACGGTATCATATACCTCGCCGTTGCGAAGAAGCTGGATCTCCACCTCCTGCGGGCGGGCCGATTCATACCCGTCATCGTCCCACACCTTGAGGACTCTGCGATTGATGGTTGTACCGGCAGGATAGTCGGGCTTGTCCGGCGTTTCCTCCGGGACCTTTGTCTTCTCGTACTTGACGGCAGCCGCCGCATCATAAACCCATTCGCCGCTCTCGCTGTCCTGATACGGAATCAGCACCATGAAGGGAATGGCGTCATAGCTGCAGCCGTTCTGTGTATGGCGCTTTCCCAGCACGAGATACAGACCCTGCGGAAGCTTCTGATCTCCGGTCGGGAAGCTGATCACTCCATCCTCGCCGGTGGTGCCGCTGTCCTGCGCTGCGACCTTATCGCGCAGCACATAGCCCTCCAGAGTCGCCGCCAGTGTCAGCCACGCATCACTCTCCTCCACGCGCAGATTCACGTTGTAGCCGCGAAAGGCCTCCGTGGCAGTCAGCTCACCGCTCTCACTCACATCCGCCACGTGGTAAATGTCGAATGATGCACCGGACAAAGCCGTTTCCCCATCCAGATAGGAAAGCTTCAGGCTGATCGCTGCCTCCGGATCCATCGCCTCCGCTGCGAAGGCGGCCGCCGGCAGCAGCATCAGCGCCATGATCATGCTGATCAGAATTCCAATGATTCGTTTACACCTCTTCATTCGCGTTCCTCCGCATCCATCCAATCTTCTTGTGCACTTCCTGCCTTCAGTAATTTCTGAGCCCGCAATGCTGTTTGAACCATCGACTCGGATCTGAAACCATCGATTCAAATCTGAAACCTTTGGTTCGAATTCGAAGCCTTCGATTCAAATCATTCATCGGATCAGGAGCCTTCCATCCGATATAAGCCGCCTCATCGCCTTTACCTTCGCCGGTGTGATCCCCCCACGGGGAACAGTACCCAAATCAACAGCAGCAGCAACAGCGGAATCGCCACAATGGGTGCCACCATCATCGGCTCCAGCTGCATGGCATCCGCCGATACCGAAACCTTCGGCGTATTGATCTGATTTTCCACCCGATGTCCCCGCACCAGCAGCCGATGGGTGTTGATGCCGTAGGGCGTACAGGTGAACAGCGTACAATAATCCTGACCATCCACAATCTGCAATGCATCCAGCTCGTCCGGCTCTACAATCAGGATCTGATCCACCTCGTAGGTCAGTACCTCATTCAGGATATTCAGGTAAAAAACATCTCCGATGGCGACCTCATCCAGATTGGTGAACAGCTTCGCGCTGGGAAGCCCTCTGTGTCCGGACAGCACACAATGCGTGCCGGTGCCGCCCACCGGAAGGCTGGTCCATTCCAGATGTCCGATGTAGGACTGCAGCACCTCATCCGAGGTGCCGTGGTAGATCGGCAGCGACACATCAATGGAGGGAATCTCCACATAGCCCATCATCCCGGATCCGTCCACGTTAAGACATTGCTGATACCGCTGCGTTTCCTCCTCAGTCATGGAAAAGGACGCCGCATGCCCGGCCAGCTCCGCATTGTATTCCTCTGCTGCCGCAATGATCTCATCGTACTGCGTCTCATCCAGCTCGTTGACCGCTCCTGCATAGGTGGAAATCGCCTGAGACTGATGCAGGGAGTTGATATACTCGCTGACCGTGGGATACAGCAGCAGGCAAACCCCGACGACAAATACCAGCGTAATAAAAATGGCAGAACGGTGTTTCTTCATAATGTGTGGCAGCTTCCCTATGCTTCCCTTCCTCCTGCACTGATCCATCCGTAAACGCTGATGAACACGTCTTCTTAGGGAAACACTGATTAACCCATGTTTCCTTAAACCTGTGCAGCAGAAGCGACAGCGGAATAACAATGATCACCCTTGACTCCGAAGATCCCTTATTCCGTTCTCGTTCCTGCTGCACCCTGCGGGAAAGTCCCGCAGGGGCAACAGAAAGAAGGTCTTTCTAAAATCTTAAAACTTTACGATCAGAGAATCTTCCGGACAGTTACCTGAACTTTATCCGTTTTTCTCTGACGAAACGCTGATGAAAAGTGGTATCTTAGCTTCTCTTCATGCGCTTCTTGGTAACGAACAGCACGGCAGCGGCTGCTACCAGAACACCGCCGACCACGTAGAACATGGTTGTGCCCGCACCACCGGTGGTAGGAAGGACAATACCTGTCTTGTTGACAACAATCTCTACTGCTGCAGAGATGTCAGAAGTAACCTCAACCTTGGTCTCTGTCACTGTATCCGTAACCTTGCCATCCTTATCCAAATACTTGGTAACCTTAGTTTCCTTACTTCCGGTCTTCACAGCTGCAACGGAAAC
>CAYXAN010000095.1:0-3581 GCA_964461705.1 uncultured Sarcina sp.
CTCTGCCGGCATCGCCGCCATGGTCTCCTCTCCGCCTGTTTCGTTCATCAGATAATCCGAGATGTCCAGAATCATCTGGGGCAGATGGAGACGGTTTTCCGCCTTCAGGATGTTCTCGTTCTCGTAGACACATTCTCCGCTCAGGACAAAGAGGCCGCACATCACCACCATGCCCATCTGGATGTTTCCTGTCATGGCCTTGAGTCCGGCATAAATCGTGGTGGCGGACATCGGCAGCAGCCACAGGATGCGGTAATAGGTTCTGGTTCCCTCGATTGACCCGTAAAGGTGATAAACCGGCGGCAGGAAAAACAGGACAAGACAGATCAGCGGCAGATAGCACAGAAGAATCCGCCGGCTTTTGTCCCTCTCCTTTGCCAGCAGATATCCAAGACAGATCAGATAAAGGAGGAACAACAGCTTTCCTCCCTCAAATTCGTTGACAATCTGCAGTATTCCGCTCATGGCAGTCGTCCTCCCTTCAGAAACGGCACCCATGCGGGATAAATCATGCGCACCAGGAACACCAGATACACCGCAGCCGGAATGCAGCAGAGGATCGCCGTCAGCAGGACTCCCTTCCTTTTCTTGAAAATCCGGATGAGAAGAGCGCCCAGCACCAATCCCCCCGACACCATCACCGGTGCCAGAGAGGTGCAGAAGCCTGCCGCCCCCGTCAGCGTCGCAAGGGTCAGCCGGCGCCATCTGTTTTCCCCCTCGTCAAGGCGAAGCGTGCGGAAGAGGAGTACAAACAAGAGCGGCAGAATGAAATTCACAAACATGGACTTTCCCTGCCATGTGCGCATCAGAAGGAAGGTCTCGGCCGTATAGATGGACACGTTTCCGAAGATCTGCAGCACGGCAAGACAAATCATCGCAGCCGGCAGAATCTGGCGCCGCTGCGCCTGCCTCTTTCCTCTGGAAAGCTCGCGGAACAGCTGATAATAGGCCACGTCCGTCAGAGGAATCAGCACCAGCGGCAGCATGCTGTGAGTGACAATGGTGGAGTGCGTCCTGCAAAGCGTCGCCACAAAGGCGATCCACATCGGCATCATGGCCAGCGCATGACGTCCGTCCAGCGTCGTCGTCACACCCGTATAGGGAATGTAATAATACATGGTTCCGGTCTGCCAGGTCTGGAGAGACTGCGCAACGTAATAGGCGTCATCTCCGTCATAGGAGGCCCTGGTATAGGCCATGTACAGCTGCACGAGAAGAAGAAGCGCAAAAATCCCCCACCAGAAGGCGGCATCCGGGTCGCTTTTCCACTCCTGCAGCTTCGGAAGCCGCAGTCCCCCTCTTCGCGATATCGCCAGAATTCCCGCCGCGATCCACAGAAGATCCGCCGCAAGGAACACCTTCACCAGAAGATGAAAGTCCCCCATCGGTGTCCATATCAGGATCGGAACGCCGATCACCTCAAAAAGTGCGAAGGTGGTCAGGTATCCGGATATGACGACCAGCGGGAGCTTGCGCTTGACCGCAGGAAGAAGACTGACAGGAAGAAGTCCTGTCAGAAACGGCAGCCCCACGGCCGCCGCTGCAAACACAACAAATTTAATCAATGCACTCATCAGGGTAACTGTTCTCCGGTGATTGTTTATCTGTTTTAAACGATGCGGCCGTCCATGCCGTAACAAGAGTTTACCCCACCGCCGGGAAAATGTCGATGTACACCCCACCCCCATTATGCTAGTATTAAGGTGCGTGTCTGTATTGACCGCTATCGTGACATAACGTGACATAATGTGAAGGAGCTTTTCATGAAAAGGGTATTGATCATCGGTGCGGGTCCTGCCGGACTGACTGCTGCCTATGAGCTGCTGCAGACAGGAGATTATGAGGTGGTTGTTTTCGAGGAGTCCTCTAAATTCGGCGGCATCTCACGGACGGTGGAATATAAGGGCAATCGAATGGATATGGGCGGTCACCGCTTTTTCTCGAAGGTTCCCGAGGTCAATGCCTGGTGGGACAGGCTTCTGCCGAGACAGGGCGCGCCGGCAAGTGACGATGCCATTCTTGGCCGGAATGTTTCCTTAAGCCAGGGAGGTCCCGACCCGCAGGTCACGGATCGCGTGATGCTGCGCCGCAACCGCGTCAGCCGCATTTTCTTCAACAGCAGATTTTTCGATTATCCGATTTCGCTGAAGCCGGAGACCTTCGCCAACATGGGACTTGGAACCACGGTGGCGGTGGGCTTTTCCTACATCCGGGCACGGCTCCTTCCACGCAAGGAGGAGTCCCTGGAGGACTTTTACATCAACCGCTTCGGCAAAAAGCTGTACTCCATGTTCTTCGAGCATTACACGGAAAACCTCTGGGGACGGCATCCTTCGCAGATTGATCCCTCCTGGGGGGCCCAGAGGGTGAAGGGCGTGTCTGTTTCCGCCGTGCTCAAGGATGCCCTTGACAAGATGTTTCACAAGAAGAACCGCAAGGTGGAAACCTCTCTGATCGAGGAATTCAGCTATCCCAAGCTCGGTCCCGGACAGCTCTGGGACGTCACTGCCGATGAGATCCTCAAAAAGGGCGGAACCATCCTGACGAATGCCCGGGTGGTGAAGATTCTCAAGAATGACGAGAACGTTCTCACCGGCGTGGTCTACGAAAAGGACGGCCGGGAGGTCACTGCGGAGGGGGATTATGTCATCTCCTCCATGCCCATCAAGGATCTGGTGGCCGGCATGAATGATGTTCCGAAGGAGCCTGCCCGCATTGCGGCCGGTCTTCCTTATCGGGATTACATGACCGTCGGTGTCCTGATCAATCATCTGGAGCTGGTCAATAAGACGAAGAACAAGACCATCGGCAACATCGTCCCGGACAACTGGGTTTACGTCCATGACCGGAACGTCACCATGGGACGCTTTCAGATTTACAACAACTGGTCTCCGTATCTGGTGAAGGATCTGGAGCACACGGTGTGGATGGGGCTGGAATACTTCTGCAACGAGGGGGATGACCTCTGGAGGAAGAAGGACGAGGATTTTGCCGAGCTTGGCATCTCGGAAATGATCGAGCTCGGTCTGATCAAGGATCGAAGCGCTGTTCTGGACTATCACGTGGAGAGGGTGAAAAAGGCATACCCGGCTTATTTTGACACCTACAGTGAAATGGATACGCTGCGGAGCTATCTGGACACCATTCCGAACCTTTTCTGCGTGGGGCGCAACGGACAGCACCGCTACAACAACATTGACCACTCCATGTGCACCAGCTTTGAAGCCGTGAAGGACATCGTGGCGGGACGGACCGACCGCTCCAATGTGTGGAGTGTCAATACGGAAAAGGAATACCACGAAACCACGGAAGAAAATACCGTGGAGGTGGATTAGGGTACTCGAAGATGCCTGATGGCATCTTCTCCTACCTGGAAGTGCCCGGATGCTTCGCCTCCGTTCACTTCGCGCTTCGGAGAAACCGCATTCGCGGCTTTCTCCTCGCGGTACTCGCCGGTGCCTGATGGCGGTACTCGAAGATGCCTGATGGCATCTTCTCCTACCTGGAAGTGCCCGGAAGCTTTGCTTCCGTTCACTTCGCGCTTCGGAGAAACCGCATTCGCGGCTTTCTCCTCGCGGTAC
>CAYXAN010000095.1:3681-6975 GCA_964461705.1 uncultured Sarcina sp.
GCTTCGCCTCCGTTCACTTCGCGCTTCGGAGAAACCGCATTCGCGGCTTTCTCCTCGCGGTACTCGCCGGAAGGTGATTTGATGATGTCGGCTCCTGCTTTGAAGTGCCCGGAAGCTTCGCCTCCGTTCACTTCGCGCTTCGGAGAAACCGCATTCGCGGCTTTCTCCTTGCGGTACTCGCCGAAAGGTGACTTAAAGGAAAATTTTTATGAGCATTCGTATCAGCAGTTTTTTGGGAAGATTTGGCTTTGAGGCCAGAAGGATTGCACCGAACCTTGCCAGCAGTGCCTATCTGAAGCTTCAGTTCATGACGCGCGGCACCATTCAGGATCGGTACATTAAGTGGTTTATGGAGCAGGAGGAGACACCGAAGCCTCAGATCGTCAACATCGAGACCATCAACCGCTGCAATTCCACGTGCGCCTTCTGCACGGCCAATGTCCATGCGGAAAAGCGTCCCTTCATGAAGATTGATGAGGGTCTGTATCATTCCATCATCGATCAGCTTGCCGACTGGAACTATGAGGGGCATCTGACCCTTTACGGCAACAATGAGCCGCTTCTGGACACACGCATTGTGGAGCTGCACCGTTATGCAAGGGAAAAGCTGCCCCACAGCTTTATCTTCATGTCCACCAACGGTCTGATCCTGGATCTGAATAAGATCCGTCAGGTGCAGCCCTATATCGATCAGCTGATCATCAACAACTACGCCAATGAATATAAGCTCCATGACAACATTCAGGAGATTTATGACTACGTCAAGGCTCACGAGGACGAGTTCAAGGATCTGGAGATCGTCATTCAGATGCGCTATCTGCAGGAGGTTCTGACCAACCGTGCCGGCTCTGCGCCGAACAAGCAGGCGACCGAGAAGGAATACACCCAGTCCTGCCTTCTGCCCTTTACGGATTTGTGGATCACACCCAACGGAAAGGTCGGAATCTGCTGCTGTGACAATCTGGAGGTCACTGATCTGGGCGATCTGAATAAGGAGTCCTTAAGGGATTGCTGGAGCGGCGCAAGGATCACCGCGGTCCGCAAGGCGCTCGCCATGGGTCGGAATCACTATCCCTTCTGCAAATCCTGTGACTTCATTGATGCCGGCTTCCGCAACCAGCTCAGCAAGAAGATTCTGGCAGGCGATGTGGAGGGTGCCAACCGTACCGGCGGCGAGGAGAAAAACGACCGGAAAAGATAAGACAGCTTCTCTTTTCCGGCTTTGGCGGCCGGACTCTGCTCAGACCTGATAGATATAAAGGATATAGGGACTGCTCTCTTCGGTGAAGGTGCCGATGAGCTGCAGTCCTTTTTCTTTGTCATTGGTGATGCGGATCCGCGAAAAGATGTAGCGGCAGTCCAGCTCCTTCAGTGCATTGGGATCCACGTCAAGGGTGTCCTCCGCGTGCGGGTAGCTGCGCACCGCCTCCACAATGGTGGGATTGCTGCCCGAATACAGATAGCATCTGGCACCCCACTCGTCATAATAGATGCGGGAGCTCTCGTTTTTCTCCAGCGCCGGAGCAATGACCCTTCGAAAGCTTTCCTTGTATGACTGGGAATAAAACCCAAGATACCCGTCAATCGTCGCAATGCCGTTGTATTCCAGAACAGCCGGATGGAAGCCGTAGGCGGCTGCCCACTCTCCCTGATAGCCGATCTCCTCGCAGGCCTTCTGAAACAGCTCCACGGAGTAGAATTCTCCGTAGCTGAGCGTATTGTCCGACTCTCTTCCAAGGAGCTCCTTGGCCACGGCCTTCGCCGTATGCTGCAGGTCATTATAAGTGTTTCCGTAAAGGTGAACCGCAAGGAACGCCGCCAGCATCAGTCCCCATGCCGCAGCGGCGGTTCGTTTCACCGTCCGCCTCCGGCTTCTGTCATTGCCGCCGTCTAACGCCGACACATCTGCCGGTACGTTTGAAATCCCTGCAGACCTCCGCCTTCCCCATTGCAGCAGGCGATACAGTGCCAGATAAAACATCCCGTACCACAGGAACGGATTGAAGAAGGAGGTACGGCTGAACTGGAAGCCCTTCAGGGGCGGCAGAAGCTTCTCCACCAGCTGCCGAAAGCCCTCGCAGTAATAGAGTCCGTACACGACGCTGTTGAACAGCAGCAGGCCGGCTCCCCAATTGAAAAGATCGTGCCGAGGGGCGCTCTTGTCCTTCCTTCGAAGATATCCCGCATTCAGAATCACGAAGTATATCAGGCACACCGGAAGGACGACATAACGATGGGCACTCTCGCAGTGCAGATCCACTCCGTTCAGCAGAACCTTGCCGATCCACTGCAGGATCTCTCCAAAGGACAACGAGGTCTGCACCATCGTATCGCGGATGGACACCTCGTCCCCAAACAGCATCCGGGCAAACAGGCGATGCTCCCATAGGACATATCCGGCCGCCAGCACGGCCGTCGCCTGCAGCAGACGGACCGGCTCCTGCATGACCTGTCGCTTGCTCTGCCGCGTATCCTGCTGCAGGACCTGCCGCTTGCTCTGCCGCGTATCCTGCTGTATGACCTGCCGCATACCCTGCTGCACAGCCTGCTGTTTGCTCTGTTGCCCATCCTGTCGCGCGGCATTTCGTCCGCGGATGAGGCGCGCCGCCAGAACCAGTAAAAGAGCCAGCACCAGATAGCCCACAAGAAAGATGCCGAAATAGGAAAAATACGAAAGCCACGGATAAAAGAAGATCGCTGTCAGCCACCCGGCCGCCGCGCGTCTGGAGTCTGCCCGCAGAAGCCGCAGCACCAGATATACCGCCAGAGGGATCGAGGCAAAGGAAATGCCGAAGGAGGGGAACAGATTCAGGCATCCGTAGGTCAGACCCGCCAGAATCGCCAGCTGCCGTCCGTCCTCCTCGTAACCTGTCGCTGCAGAGGACGCCGCCGAAGGGGGCACCATCGCGGAGGATGCTGCTGAAGGGGGCGCCGTCACGGAGGATGCTGCTGAAGGGGGCGCCGTCACGGAGGATGCCGCAGGGGATGCCGCCGCAAAAGATGCTGCTGAAGGGGGCGCCGTCACCGTCCCTCTTCCGGCGGCCTGCTGCGTTCCCAGAAGGCCGCGCCCGCGCAGCTCTCCTGCAAGGAGCGTAAAGGAAACCGTCCCCAGCATAACCTTCACAAGGTACATAACAACATACGCCGGCAGGGACGGCAGCAGCTGATACAGCACCGCCTCCAAAGAGCATTCACCGGGCAGCACATCCCGCGATATTCCGTGCAGAAGGGGTGCGGCGGCATCGGCAGACCGGAAGCTGTCCGTATTCTTGAGCATCTGGTACTGCGCCTGAA
>CAYXAN010000096.1:0-6966 GCA_964461705.1 uncultured Sarcina sp.
CAGTTGGATGGGAAAAGATTTTTTTATGTGAATCCGTTGGAGGTTGTTCCGAAAAGATCCGGGAAGCTGCCAGGATATGAGCATGTTCGAACACAGCGGCCGGAGTGGTTTCCGTGCGCATGCTGTCCGCCCAACATTGTCCGCCTGATCACTTCTCTCGGAAGGTATGCCTGGGAGGAATCGAAAGATACGATATGGTCTCATTTCTTTTTGGGTGGAACGGCGGATCTGTCACTGGCAAAGATCGATGTGGAAAGTGAGTTTCCGCGAAAAGGAAGAATTTCTTACGTCATTGATCCGAAAGCAGGAGGGCAATTTACTCTGGCGATTCATATTCCAAAGTACATGGAGAAATATCGTATTTGTATTGACGGGATTCCGATAAATGAGATTCCTGTAGAAAAAGGGTATCTTTATCTGCGGCGAAATTGGAAAACAGGGGATCGTGTTGAGCTGAGGTCAGATCTCACAGTTCGCAGAATCTATGCAAATCCGCTGGTCAGAGCAAACGCCGGATGCGTTGCGCTGATGCGAGGACCGATCGTCTATTGCATAGAGAGCGTTGATAACGGGGAGAATCTTGCGGCACTTAGCATACCGAGAAACGCAGTATGTGAAGTCACGGATCCGCCGCAGGGGCTCCCGAAGGAGCTCGATGCGATTGCGATACAGGGAAGAAGGAGTGAAATAGAAGACACGCTGTACACAACGACACCTCCGAAAGAATCCTCTGCTTCAATAACCGCGATTCCATATTTTGCATGGGGGAACCGCGGGGAAAACGAAATGAGAGTCTGGATTCATGAAGGCGGTATCTGACAGGCAGAAAGTGCGTAACAATTCGTGTATCAATGGGGCAGTTTTTTCGGCATCGCCTTATACGGCAGACCGTCTGCTGCCCCTGTTATTTTGCCATAAAGCCGTCTTCGATACCTGTTCCCCGCAGCCTGGTCCGTTTCGCCATGGAGAGATAGGCCGAGCCGGGGAATGCGTCGTAGCTGATGTTATCCTCTCCGGCCTGAGGGACATAGATCACGAGGCCGCCCTCCATTTCATATTCCGACACCACAGGATGGTCATAATCCTGCTGGAGCAGGACATGCTCGAGACTCAGATGCTGTTCGATCCATACCAGATCAAACTGGGCATAATAGGATTCGTACATCATCAGATAGAGGAAGAGGGCAGCGCATCCGCATCCGGACAGAATGCGCAGAGGGCCCATGGGGAGCGGGCGAAGCCAGTCGCCCAGAACCATGCAGGGCAAGAGAAGCAGAAAGGCCAGTGCGTAGCGGATGAAGGGTGCGGTCATGAACCAACCGGCAAGACAAACCAGAATGCCAAGATACAGGACGGTCTTATCCCACGGCAGGATGGCTTCGGCCTCGCAAGCCTCCCTGCGGATTTCCCCATGCATGATTTCATGAGTCTCTGTGCGGATTTTTTCAGAAGCCGTTTCGTGAATCTTCCTGCGGACAGCCCTGCGGTTTCTGCGGGCCCTGAGTCGTCGCAGCAGGGAAACCGCGCCGCCGAAGGCCAGCCCGGCCGCAGCGGTCGCATTCCCCATGATCAGCATTTTCTCCGCGCCGGTCTTTTCCTCCCACCACAGAGGAAGCCATACCGAGGCGGAATCCTGCACACGGGTCACATCGTACAGGCATCTTCCGTAGACCCTGATCTGGTCGGAATCATGCTGCGCATATTCGGCCGGAATCTTCCAGTCCACATGAAACAGATCAAGGGCGGTGAACGGATACAGCAGCCAGCCGGAGATCACATAATTTCTGGCAAGCCACGGCAGCAGGATCAATATTCCGAGCAGCAGATACAGGGCAATGGTTCTCCAGCACCTTCTGCGCAGCAGGCAGATTCCGGGATACAGCGCAATCACGACCAGAAGTCCTGCGGACAGCTTGCAGGTGGCGACACAGACTGCGGCAAGGCTCAGATTGCCATAGGTAAAAAGCTTTTCCTCTCCTGTCTTTTCCGAATTTTCCATGCAGGAAACCCACAGTCCCACGATCCACAGCACCAGGTACATGGACGAAAAATCTGTAGCAGGGGACATGATGCGCTCCGACACCACCATCGCATACAGGAGGATGGCCAATCGGCAGCCGTCCATCAGATGCCTTCTGCGGTGCAGGATTCCCTTCAGGCCGTCCACCGACCATACGACCAGAAACGCCTGGAGAAAGCCGTTGGTGCCGTGCAGCGACTGCCCGGTCAGCCATTTCATGGAGAAGAAGGCCGAGTACGCAAGGCTCGCGCCGTTGTATGCAAAATGCTGCTGAAGGTTGCCAAGTCCCTTTACGACGCCGTATTCCTCATACCATCGGATGGCCTGTGCGTGATAAATGCCGGTGTCCGTATGCTGCGTTCCCTGGCAGGCAAAAAACGCCGTCACAAGCACCAGCGTCATGCACAGCACGAGCTGCCGGACATCCTCCCGGGTTTGCGGAACGAAACGCCGGAGCAGAGCCCCAAAATCCCTTCGAAACAGGACAAGGAGAACGATTGCCGTTGCCAGCAGAACAAGATGAGCTGCAGCGCCGACCGGAGCAAATAAGCTCACGGTCTGCGCATAAACGGTGATGGCAACGATTCCGGTCAGCTCCAGAGAGGCCAGCCCCGCAGCTTTGCATCCAAAGTCCGCCTCGCGCAGCAAAAGCCGCCGCAGTACGGCGTACACGCCCCATCCGATCACGGCATTCAGCGCAAGGATATAGACCCATAAAACCATCAGCTCCAGCATAACGACACGCTCCTGTTTATAGGCTTGCAGCAACTCCGCAGCCCAGAGCAATGCCAACCAGGACCAGGACGATAATCAAAAAGCAGAAATAGGATCTGGCAAAGTTCTTAACATTCCTGTTCTTTGCTGCAAAACACATCACCACCAAAATGATAAATCCAATGATCGGCAGGTTGAACAAGATCTCATAGCCGAAATATCCCCACATCGAAATCGGCTTATACTCGTCCGGAATCACATAGGTCGTTGACTCGAATGGAACTCTATCTGTTGATTGCATAGCTTCCTCCCCTTTTCTGAATGCCCTGCTGCTTGAGGGAACGCGTTCATCAGCGTTTCCCTGTTATGCCGACATTCTACTTCCATTTCTCATCAGATGCCATTATAAAGTATCTGCACTGGCTGTAATATTAATCGCTTCTTTAACGAAGAAGCCGCCCGCACAGATCCTTTCGTGATCTATGCAGGCGGCTTTCTTCCTCAGCGCTTCCTTGGCTTTCTGCGATACAGGAGGGCGAAGAGCAATGCTGCCGTCATGATGATGAGGCAGATTCCGTAGAGAATGAGATTGCTTTGTACCGTGGTGTCGGCCTGATCTTCGCTCGCGCCGCCGGGGAAGTCACCGCCCGGACCGCCTTCCGAGAAATCAAAATCGCCGCCGTGGAAGTTATCGCCCGAGCCTCCCTCTGAGAAATCAAAATCGCTGTCAGAGCTGTCCGAGCTGTCGTTCTGGTCCGGGGCATCGGGTGAATCGGAGCCGTTGCCCTGATCCGGAGCGCCGGGTGAATCGGAGCCGTTGTCCTGGTCCGGGGCGGCGGATGAATCGGAGCTGTCGTCCTGGTCCGGAGCGCCGGAGCGGTCCGAGCTGTCGTTTTGGTCCGAAGTGTCGGAACCGCCGGAGCGGTTGCTTTTGTCCGGTACGTCGGAGCGGTCCTTGTCATCCCGGCCGCCGCCTCCGGCCGACATGGTTCCCATGACGGTGGTGTCAATGTCGGAAGCGTCGATCAGGGCGTCGGAACTGCGCTGCCCGTCTGAAGTCGATGGAATGGTGCCCTCCGCCTGTCCCTTCACGGAGGAGGCGCGCAGCTTAACGATGCGGCAGAGGGTTTCGGCTGCCGTTTCATACTCTTCATAGGTATAAAAGGCAGTGGGATCCGTTTCCACCAGGGTGTCGATCTGGCTGCGGACTCTTTCGTAAAAGGCGTCAAAGCCGCCGCCCTCCACGTAGTCGTTGACCAGCTGCAGGAGGTATTGGTGGTATTGGGAGCGATATTCCTCATCCTCCAGAAGCCCGTCGAAGAAATCGGTACTGCTCCAGCTGTCGTCAATGGGATCGTTCACAATGCTGTCGGCGCCGCTGCTGCTGCCCGGACCGCCGCCCATGTTCATTCCGCCGAAGATCAGATTGTAGTCCCACGGGATGATGTTCAGCCGGCCGTCTGCCTCATACAGGTAGTAATTGTGCGCCATTGCACCCGAAAGGCTGTCCTCGTTCACAACGAAGGTGTGAACCGCCATGTAGCGCAGCAGATTGTCCACATCCATACAGGCTTCCAGGTCGTTTCCCTCTGAAATGTTCTTCAGGGCCGTTACGACGCGCTTATGATCTGCATCTGTGGTGCCTGTGATTTCGCCGTCCCAGATGGTGGAATAGCTGTCCGGATCGTCATCGCTGTAGTTGAGATTCGCGCCGCCTCCGCTGCTGAAGCCGCCGCCCATGCCCATACCCTCCGGCTTGTACAGGGCACCGTTCTGCACACCGTAATTGCGTGTCAGGAAGCTGTCCTCCACTGCCTCCAGGGCAAGATAGATCCCCCGGTATTCGCCGTTGATCTCGAGCTTTGCATAGTTGTACAGGGAGGCGTCCGCCCCCATATACCGAAACATGTCGTAAACGAGAGCCTCCTTCATATTGGTGGCATCGGCATAATTGTTGTTGAGGATCAGCTTGTCCAGACCATAGCAGGTCTGTCCCTCCTCGTAGTGATCGAATTCCAGCTTGAAGCTGTAGCGATCTGTGTCGGGATCACCAGCGATGGAGCTCAGGCTGGTGTTGCCCTTCGGGCGGATGGCCACATTGCGGAAGGTTTTCCCGTTGATTTCCACGTCGCACCGGTAGTATTCCTCCGATATGGCGTTTTCAAGCATCTCATTCCAGCTGTCCTCATCCATTTGGATGTTGACCGTCAGGATTTCGTCGGTGTCGAAGAGCTTTTCTTCATATTCCATGGTGACGCCGGTGCCGCCCGCCATGGCCTGCAGATTGTCGCCAAGGGCTGTCAGGACAAGGCACAGGCACACGGCAGCCGCCATCATGGCGGCAATGAATTTGGTGATATGTCTGCTGCTGATCATGCCATATATTCTCCGTTGTAGCTCACCAGGGTGGCGTTGTCGATGCCGTCAAGTGCGGCGATGCGGTTGACGAAATCCGTAGAGGCATCCTTGGTGCGAAGCTCCGCTGTCAGCTCGATGCCGGAGGGACTTACGGTTTTGGATTTGATGATGTAGTGCTCGGCGGCTTCCCGCATGATGTCAAGCGCGGCGGCCTCGGACTGCTCCTTTTCGCAGGACAGCACCAGAATGTAGGGATTTCCGTGCACCTTGCGGTTCGCGAAAATCAGAAGGATCACACCGATGATGGCGGAACCGATTACGGCCAGCGGGATCATGCCGGCACCGATGACAATCCCGATGGCAAGCGACCAGAAAAGGAACACGATTTCCACCGGCTCCTTGATGGCGGTGCGGAAGCGGACGATGGACAGGGCGCCGACCATACCAAGCGACAAGACGACATTGGAGGTGACCGCCATGATGACCAGTGTCGTGACCAGGGACAGACCGACAAGAGTCAGGGCGAAGCCGTTGGAATACATCACGCCGGTCAGCGTCTTTTTGTATACCAGGAAGATGAACAGGCCGATGAGCAATGCGGCCAGGAGGCCGATGGCGGTATCCACGGCCGAAAATTCCGAAACATTTTCCAGAAAGCTCGATTTGAAAATATCATTGAAGGTCATGAGAGTGCTCCTTTCACTGCTGCCTGCCGATTCGGCAGAGACGGGTGCGGATACTGTGATTTTGTGGTTAAAAAGGCTCTTTGAAGCCATGGAAGCGCCGGCTGATCAGCCGTATCTTCGGCAGGCGCCGTACTTGGAAAAGGCCTGCTGGCGCAGGCCCTCGGTCTGCAGAAGATCGGCAATGATTTCCGGCAAAAAGGCATCATATTTTACCTCCAGAACAGCGTCCCCCGGAGAATCGGTGGCGCAGATCTGCGGGATTGCGGGACTCGACGGATTCGACGGAAGGGCGCAGGATGCCGTTTCCTCTGCGGAGGAAGCTGCGGGGGGCTGCCGGCCGGGAAGGGGCTTGCTAAAGAACGCCTTGTCCGGCAGATGCAGCGGGTGGAACAGACTGGTCTGAATCCTGAAATCAAAGGTGACCCGCACGTTTCCGGCCCGGAAAATGTAGGGCTCCCGCACGTAGGACACCACGACGCGGGGCTGCAGCTGCTGGGACCGAATCTTGCAGTACAGCTCCTGCACCAGAGGCTCCCGGTGCGCCATCATCCAGCTGCCCGGTGCATACAGCATCCGCTGCAGCTCATCGACGGTGATGGGGGCATCCAGCTTCATGCACAGATCATTGTGCTTGAGCTTTTTTTCGAGAGTGAGGAAGGAAAAGTCATCGTTGTACCAGCGGATGCGGAACTTTTCGCGCTTTTGAATGCCGTCCAGCTTCTCCCGGAGAGCCTTGTCGCGGTAATTGTCATAATAAATGCTGCGGATCTGATAGGTTCCGTCAGATCCTGCATGGGGATCCTGCTCCATCACCGTGCGCACCCTTTGGCGGATCGCCAGGTAGTCGGCACAGGTGATCAGATATTTCAGCTCGTGGCGGTAATGTCCGGAAAGCGTCATGCAGAACGAATCTCCTTTCTTGTGGTATTCTTGTATCAGCCTGCCGGGAGCCGCCGGTGTGCAGCAGGCGGCATCGCATCCGGGAAGAAAAGAGCCGCTGCCCTCTGATGATGTACCGCAGATGATGTGTATTCGAAGCAGGAGGCAGCAGCTGACTGTTACTGTTGTAAGGTCGAAAGTCGAAATGTACCTGAAAAGCAATGTGAAGGATTTGTGAAAATCAGGAAGAGGATGTATGCGGATACTGATTGCGGAGGATGAGGTCAGCATTGCCAGAGCGCTGAAGGT
>CAYXAN010000097.1:0-6950 GCA_964461705.1 uncultured Sarcina sp.
TTCAGCTTCTGACCATTGCAATCCCAAAGCTTGAGGAGATGCAGAAGGAAGGAGAAGAGGGACGAAAGAAGCTGGCTTCTATCACGCGCTATGTTACCGTTGCGCTGGCGATCTTTGAAAGCGGTGCAATGGCCATCGGTTTTGGGCGGCAGGGTCTTCTTGAGGAGTACAATGCTGTTAATGTGATCATGGTGATGGCAACGTTGACCGCGGGCTCCGCCTTCCTGATGTGGATCGGTGAGCAGATTACAGACAAAGGGGTCGGGAACGGAATTTCCATTGTATTGACGATCAACATTATTTCCCGGATGCCTCAGGACATCACCGGTCTGTTTACTCAGTTTGTGAGCGGCAAGTCGATTGCCATGGCAATTGTCGCTTCTGTGATCATTGTTGCCGTTATCGTCGGAATTGTGATCCTTGTTATTTTGCTCAACGATGCAGAAAGAAGAATTCCCGTTCAGTATGCGCGCATGCTTCGCGGAAGAAGCCAGTATGGGTCTTCCACGTCCAGCATTCCTCTGAAGGTGAACACGGCCGGTGTTATGCCGATCATTTTTGCATCCTCGATACTGGAATTCCCGGTGATCATATCTACTCTTGCCGGCTACAGCGGAACAGGAATCTGGTCGGAGGTGCTTCGTTACCTGAGCTCATCCTACTGGTGCAATCCTGCGATGCCTAGATATACACTGGGCTTGGTTGCGTACATCGCAATGCTGATCTTTTTCGCTTATTTTTATACCTCCATCACATTCAATCCCATTGAGGTGGCGGATAACCTGAAGAAGGGCGGCGGCTTTATTCCCGGAATTCGTCCCGGAAAGCCAACCAGTGATTATCTGAACACGATGCTGAACTATATCATTCTGATCGGCGCGGTCGGGTTGACCATTGTGGGTGTTCTTCCTTTCTTCTTCCGCGGGGTATTCAATGCCAGCGTGGATTTTGGCGGAACCAGCCTGATCATTGTGGTGAGTGTTATTTTGGAGACCATTAAGCAGATTGAATCGATGATGGTTCAGAGAAACTATACGACATTTTTGTCAAATTAGTGTTGCTTGACTTGCGGATCGGAGGGCAATTCCGGATACAAAGGAATGGCTTTCCGATCCGCATTGTGATAGCGTGCAGATCGAATTGTTTAGTTTATGTGCGGTGAAGGCACATTCGATGAGAATGCTGCCGGGAGGCGAGTATGAAGATTGTTATGCTGGGAGCACCGGGAGCCGGTAAGGGTACACAGGCTGCGATGATTTGTGACAAATACGGAATTCCTCACATCTCTACCGGAGATATTTTCCGCTCCAATATTAAAAACGGCACGGAGCTCGGAAAAAAAGCAAAGGAATATATGGATCAGGGCAAGCTGGTTCCGGACGAACTGACCATTCAGCTTCTGCTGGACAGAGTGGCAAAGGATGACTGCGAAAAGGGCTACGTACTGGATGGTTTTCCCCGTACGATTCCTCAGGCAAAGGTGCTGACGCAGGCCCTGGAAAAGACAGGTGAGAAGGTTGATTATGCCATCAATGTGGATGTTCCGGATGCCGATATTGTGCATCGCATGAGCGGACGAAGAAGCTGCCCTAAGTGCGGAGCCTCCTATCACATTGAGTATATACCGCCGAAGGCGGAGGGCATTTGCGACAGCTGCGGCGCAGAGCTGATTCAAAGAGAGGATGATAAGCCCGAGACCGTAAAGAATCGCCTTTCGGTGTATCACGATCAAACGCAGCCGCTGATCGATTATTATGAGAAGGCCGGTGTACTCAGGACGGTAGATGGTACGAAGGACAAGGATGAGGTCTTTGGTGATATCATCGGCATTCTGGGCTGATTTCCTATGAGAGGGAGATAAAAGAGGTATATATGTCCAAAGCAGACGTTATTGAACTGGAAGGTGTGGTTGTGGAAAAGCTTCCGAATACAATGTTTCGTGTGAAGCTGGAAAACGGCGCGATTATACTGGCTCACATCAGCGGAAAGCTTCGCCAGAACTTTATTCGCATTCTCCCGGGGGACAAGGTTACTCTGGAGATGTCCACCTATGATCTGACCAAGGGCAGAATCATCTGGAGAGACAAGTAGGTCACTGCCCGCTTGCCGGCTGTTTTACGGTCGGCGTTTGTCCTGTAACAGAACAGGGAAAAGGCAAGAAACGTACGAAGAAACGAAAAAGCAGGCAAGAAACGAAAAAGCAAGAAAAATCTTGCTAATTAAATTGCAAAGTGATACACTGTAACGGCGTTTGAGTGAAAGTGGGCGATTTTTCCCGCAATTCCTGAACGCCGTTATTTGTCTGCATCTGTTGGAAGGGAACATGACGAGGCGTTGCGCGGCATGTGAACTGCTTTATGAACGGATGCGGTATGGATCTGAATCTACAGAAAGGAGCGTGCATCGTGAAGGTAAGAGCATCGGTTAAGCCTATGTGCGAGAAGTGCAAGGTAATTCGTCGCAAGGGTGTTATCCGGGTTATCTGCGAGAATCCGAAACACAAGCAAAGACAGGGTTGATCAGAGCCATATGCTTTGATACCGCTGTTTTTTCGTATCGGTTCGGCGAGTTTCGCTGAAACGGCGCGGAAAGAAGTGGAAAGGCCGGGGAGTCGGGAACGGCGACAAAAGACCGGCTGGGCGTGAAATAGCACAGAAGTGAAAGTGTGCTGTGACCTGCTTCGCAGAATGTCTCACAGCTACAAAGACATACGCAGGTTCGCCTCCATCAAAACAAAATTCAGGTTGTACGTGTGTCCTGAAGACACGGCGTACCAGACAGTAAGGAGATTGAAATGGCTCGTATTGCAGGTGTAGATTTACCCAGAGATAAGCGTGTTGAGATCGGACTGACCTCCATCTACGGAATCGGCCGCACCTCTGCAAATAAGATTCTTGAGGCGACAGGTGTGAATCCTGATACCCGCTGCAGGGATCTTACTGATGATGATGTCAAGAAGCTGGCGGAAGAGATTGCTGAGAATTATATGGTAGAAGGTGACCTTCGCCGTGACACAGCGATGAACATCAAGATGCTGACAGAGATTGGCTCATATCGCGGAATTCGCCACAGAAGAGGTCTTCCTGTTCGCGGACAGCATACCAAGAACAATGCTCGTACTCGCAAGGGCCCGAAGAAGACCATTGCAAACAAGAAGCAGTAATGAATTTGTCGCGCTCCGCACAGAAGGAGTGCTTACCGCAGCCGGTGCATGGCATGGCGGTATGAAGATGAAAGGATAAAGATATGGCAGCAGCAAGAAAAACAAGCGCTTCAAAGAAGCGTGTCAAAAAGAATGTTGAGCGCGGGCAGGCCCACATTCAGGCCTCCTTCAACAATACCATCGTTACGCTGACAGACACACAGGGCAATGCACTTTCCTGGGCATCTGCCGGTGGCTTGGGCTTTAAAGGCTCCAGAAAGTCCACTCCTTATGCAGCACAGTTGGCTGCTGAAACAGCTACAAAGGCTGCTCTCGTTCACGGCCTGAAGGCAGTCGATGTGTTTGTTAAAGGCCCCGGCTCAGGAAGAGAGGCTGCAATCCGCGCGCTGAATGCAAACGGCCTGCAGGTTCTGTCCATTACCGACGTAACGCCGGTGCCCCATAACGGATGCCGCCCTCCGAAGCGCAGGAGAGTCTAGTATTTCATCGGTTTTTTTTCTTGTCTTGGAAGAAGGCGCCTTGTTGATACATCGCGTTGTAAACAACAATCGGGACATATGTGAAATGTACCCGACAGAATGAGAGGAGTTTAAAATGGCAGTAGATAAGACACCCGTCCTGAAGAGATGCAGATCTCTTGATCTTGATCCCACCTTCCTTGGATATGATAAGAAGTCCAAGAGAACGCTCACCAGAAGAAGCAGAAAGATGTCCGAGTACGGTCTGCAGCTTCGGGAGAAGCAGAAGGCCAAGTTCATCTACGGCGTGCTGGAGAAGCCCTTCCGCAACTATTATGAGAAGGCAGACAGAATGAAGGGAATGACCGGTGAGAACCTGATGGTTATGCTGGAGTCCCGTCTGGATAACGTAGTATTCCGTATGGGCTTTGCCCGTACCAGAAGAGAGGCTCGTCAGGTTGTTGATCACAAGCATGTTCTGGTAAACGGAAAGTGCATCAACATCCCTTCCTATCAGATCAAGGCCGGCGACGTGGTGGAGATTAGGGAGTCCAGCCGCACCATGCAGAGATTCAAGGATATTGCAGAGATCACTGCGGGGAGACTTACTCCGGAGTGGGTTGATGTAGATAAAGAAAACTTTAAGGGAACTGTAAGCGTACTTCCGAAGAGAGAGCAGATCGATGTACCTGTAGATGAAATGCAGATTGTCGAGTTGTATTCTAAGTAATTGGTGTAACGCGAGGCTTTGCAGCAAGACGCTTCAACGTCTCGCCGCTGCATTGATAACGACAAGGAGGTATATGCGTGTTTGATTTTGAAAGACCCAGCATTGAAACGACAGATATGTCCGAGGATAACAAATTCGGCAGATTCGTTGTAGAACCCCTCGAAAGAGGGTATGGTCTTACTCTCGGCAATTCCCTGAGAAGAATCATGCTTTCTTCCCTTCCGGGCGCGGCAGTCATCCAGATCAAAATCGATGGCGTACAGCATGAGTTCAGCACGATTCCCGGTGTGAAAGAGGATGTCATGGACATCATCATGAACATCAAGAGTCTTGCCATCAAGAATTCCAGCGAGACAGACGAGCCCAAGACAGCATACATTGAGTATGAGGGAGAAGGTATCGTACACGCCAGTGACATCCAGGCGGATCAGGACATTCATATCATGAATCCTGACCAGATTATTGCGACTCTTTCCGGAAAGACGACAAAGCTCTTTATTGAGCTGACCATCACCAAGGGAAGAGGTTATGTCTGTGCGGACAAGAACAAGGATGAGGATACCAAGATCGGTGTGATCCCGATTGATTCTATCTATACCCCTGTTCAGCGGGTCAATGTAACGGTAGAGAATACTCGTGTCGGTCAGCAGACGGACTTCGATAAGCTGACATTGGATGTTACCACCAACGGTACTCTTGCGCCGGATGAGGCAGTCAGCCTTGCGGCGAAGGTTCTTTCGGAGCATCTTACGGTGTTCATCGATTTGAGCGACAATGCCAAGGTTACAGAGATCATGGCAGAGCCCGTTGATGACAACAAAACGAAGGCTTTGGAAATGAGTATCGACGAATTGGAGCTTTCGGTTCGTTCTTACAATTGCCTCAAGCGTGCCGGAATCAATACCGTGCAGGAGTTGTGCAGTAAGACTCCTGATGAAATGATGAAGGTGAGAAATCTGGGACGTAAATCTCTGGATGAGGTTCTGGAAAAGCTTAAGGAGTTGGGACTCAAGCTCAACATGGGTTATGAAATGCTCGAACAGCAGTAATCGGGCATGAACAGCTACGATTTTGCAATGTGTTCCTGCGGCGGTAAATCCCGTGAGGTGCGCTGCGGGCTGGCTTACAGAAGGTCATTTCGGGTAATTCCAAAGGTTCCGGAGTGACTGCCATAAGAAAAGGAGATTTAAAATGGCTGAGTATAGAAAGTTAGGAAAAAAGACAAAGCTGAGAAAGGCTCTTCTGCGCTCTCAGGTAACTTCGCTTTTGTACAACGGAAAGATCATCACCACAGAGGCTCGTGCCAAGGAGGTACAGAAGCTGGTTGAGCCGATGATCGCGCTTGCGGCAAAGGAAAAGGATAACTTTGAAGAAGTCACTGTGAAGGCAAAGGTTGCCCGCAAGGACAAGGACGGAAAGCGTGTGAAGGAAGTCGTAGACGGCAAGAAGGTCACCGTTTACGATGAGGTTGAAAAGAAGGTTACCAAGGATGCACCTTCCCGTCTGCATGCAAGACGTCAGCTTATGAAGTTCCTGTATCCTGTAACCGAGGTTCCTGCTGCAGCCGCCGGGCGCAAGAAGAATACCAAAGAGGTTGACCTCGTTGATAAGCTCTTTACAGAGTACGGAAAGAAATATGCAAGCCGCAACGGCGGTTATACCAGAATCGTCAAGATTGGCCAGAGAAAAGGTGATGCTGCTCTGATGGTTGTTTTGGAGCTTGTTTAATCAGTCAGGTGCCGGACAGATACCATTTTTGAAGGAATATATGACGAATGTGAGCCCTCAGGTCAGTGACCTGAGGGCTTTTTTTTAAGAAAAACTGGACAAATGATGTCAGATGGTGAGAATATTTAGCACGTATATTCGACCGGAGGACGGGAACGTGTTATCCATGATAAGCATTCAGAACCTGATACATGACTATATCACAAGAGATGAAGAGGGCAACGAGAACGGCTTTGTACGTGCCATTGATGATGTGTCGCTTGAGGTGGAGCCGGGACAGTTTATTGCCGTGCTGGGGCACAATGGCTCCGGGAAGTCCACGCTGGCGAAGCATATCAATGCACTTCTGTTCCCGACAGGCGGAAGTGTATGCGTAGATCATATGAATACTGCAGATCCGGATCATCTTTGGAATATCCGCCAGGAAGCGGGGATGGTCTTTCAAAATCCGGACAACCAGATCATCGGGCAGGTTGTGGAGGAGGATGTCGGCTTCGGGCCGGAGAATATCGGTGTTCCCACGAAAGAAATCTGGGAGAGAGTAGATGAAGCGCTGACAACGGTCGGAATGCAGAAGTTCCGCAAGAAATCTCCCAACAGACTGTCCGGCGGACAAAAGCAAAGGGTGTCCATCGCCGGCGTCATCGCCATGCATCCGAAATGTATCATCATGGATGAACCTACCGCAATGCTGGACCCCTCCGGCCGGTATGAGGTGATTCGCGCCGCCAGGGCGCTGAATGAGGTGGAGGGCATTACCATCATCCTCATTACGCACTACATGGAGGAGGCGATCTATGCGGATCGGGTCTTTGTCATGGACCGAGGACGTATTGCTCTGCAGGGAACGCCGCATGAGGTTTTTGCAAAG
>CAYXAN010000098.1:0-6846 GCA_964461705.1 uncultured Sarcina sp.
GCATGCATCTCGATTTCCTTTGGAAAACGCTGATGAAAGCGTTTCCCCCGCAGGAATTTGGCGGGCGCTGAACAGAAAACAAAAGAAGGAGTGCCCCGGGCGATGCCCGGGGCTTTTCTGCGCCCTGCACCTGTCGGCGAAGACAAAGGGTCAGGTGGTCTGTCCGCCGATCCATAAACTGACGTGTTCCATCAGGCCGGCAGGGCATATAATACCAGGCGGAGCGTAAAGGGAACGCGGAGGAAAGCGCGGGAGGTGCAGTACGATGAAGCGAGTGCTTAGTATTCAGGATATTTCATGTGTCGGGAGATGCTCCCTGACCGTGGCCCTGCCCATTCTGTCGGCGATGGGGACCGAGGCCTGCCCCCTGCCGACGGCGGTATTGTCCACGCACACGGCCTTTCGGCATTTCACCTTCCGGGATCTTACGGACGAGATCGAGCCCATCGAAAGAGCCTGGCGGCAGGAGGGTCTGACCTTCGATGCGGTCGCAAGCGGCTACCTTGGCTCCCTCCGGCAGGTGGAGCTGGTAAAGCAGCTGGGGCACGAGTTTCGGGAGCTTAGCAAAGGCGGCGCGGACTTTCTGCAGATTGTGGATCCGGCCATGGCGGACAACGGGGCGCTGTATCAGGGCTTTTCTATGGAATTTGTCTCCGCGATGACGGATTTGTGCAGGGAGGCGGATCTGATCCTGCCGAATCTGACGGAGGCTTGCTTTATCACGGGAAAGGAGTATCATCCGGATGGAGATGAAAGCTATTGGCTGGAAATCCTGAATGCGCTCGCGGACCTTGGGTGCCGGCGGATCCTACTTACGGGCTATTCGGCGAAGGAAGGAGGGATCGGCGCCATTTCCCTGCAGGTGCAGGGAAGCGGAGAGCGCATCTGCAGAAGCTATATGAATGAACGGCTCGCCGGCAGCTTCCACGGGACCGGGGATATTTTTGCAAGTGTAGTGACCGGGGCGATGGTACAGGGCGCAGACCTGGAAACGGCGCAGAAGCTCGCGGTGGACTACACACTGGAGTGCATGCGAAAGACCCTCGCGGATCCGGAGCGGCGAGCCTACGGCGTGAATTTTGAACAGGCGCTTCCGATGCTGACCGACTGGCAGCGTCAGCAGAGGGCATAAGAGGCATAAGATTTAAGAAACGAGGGAACACCTTGGCGAAAAAGGAAAAAGAAGTCAAAACAAATGCCATGCGCATGCTGGACCGGCTGAAGATTTCCTACACGCATCAGTCCTATGAGGCGGGGGAATTTGTGGACGGCGTTCAGACGGCGGATCACCTGGGGCTTCCGCACGAGAAGGTCTACAAAACGCTGGTGACGGTGGGGAGCGATCGCGAGCACTATGTCTTTGTCATCCCCATTGAGAGGGAGCTGGATCTGAAGAAGTGCGCGCGCTCCGTCGGCGTAAAGTCCGTGGAAATGATTCCTGTGAAGGAGCTCCTTCCCCTGACCGGCTATATGCGCGGGGGCTGCACCTCCATCGGGATGAAGAAGAATTTTGTGACCCGAGTGGACGCCTCCGCCGAAGGGCTGGATCAGATCTATGTCAGCGGAGGAAAGGTGGGATGCCAGATCTGCCTGTCACCGTCGGATCTGCTTCTGGCAGACGGAGGGCAATATGCAGATCTTTGTCAGGGATGAAGCCGTTCCGCCCAAGTCTCCGTCAGAGCCTCCGACGAAGTCTCCGATGAAGCCTCCGATGGAGCCTCCGATAAAGCCTCTGGTGAAGCCTTCAATGGAGCTTCCGATGAGGCGCTGGCTTCTGCTGGCGGTTTTCACCTATCTGGCGGCCGTCTGCTGCGGCACGCTGGCGGAATACGCCGTGGATCAGTACTGCCGCTTTCATGCGCTGTGGGCCGGGACGGTGATGATTCTAAAGAGCCTGCTCCCCATGAGCGGCGGGGTCCTTGTCTTCTGGCTCCTGCTTCGTATCCTGTGCCGGACCCGGCTGCGGACATTTGTCCTTGGATCGGGGGAGGGGGTGTGCGGGAGGTATCGCAGCCCGGTGCGGACGGTGGTCCTTCTGTACCTTTCGGGCTACGCACTGGCGGAGCTTCCGCATGTCCTGCGGGGGGAGATCGTCTGGAATGCACTGGGGGGAGCGCAGCTTCTCACCCAGCTCCTGTGGTGCCTTCCCCTGGTTACCCTGCAGACCAGCGGGGAGGAATTCATCTTCCGCGGGGTCTTCCTGCGGGGAGCCTGTGCCGGGAGGCTGCAAACGAATGCCCGCTCGGTTTGGTACGGCGTGATCTCGTCCCTGATCTTCATGCTGATGCACAGCGGCAACGCGGAGATGTCAAGCCGCAGGGGGCTCCTCTCGATGGCCATGCTGTATGCCGTCTATTTCCTGCAGGGCGGCCTGATGTACGCCATGGATCTTCATTTCGGGGATCTGACGGCGGGGATCGCGTGGCACTGGATCAACAATTTCCTCGCCTATCTCTTTTTGTCTGCGGAGGGCAGCCCCCTCTCCGGGGGGACGATGCTCCTGCAAAGAGGGATTTCAGGCCCGGAGGCCGTGCTCGAGGAGTCCCTCCTTCTGATGCTGCCGATGTTGGCTTATCTGATCGTGGCGCGCCGCGCAGCAAACCGGGGAAATGGTATCGTGGTATAATGTGTCTGTAAAAATCCCGGACAGCGGCTGCGCGGATGTGCGAGCCTGCTCGCGCAGACACGCAGACATTGGACGGGTTAGCATACATGAGTAAGCAGGGCGACAGCCCGGATTACGAATGTATGCGCGAGCTGCGAGAGTGTCGCAGACACGAAGCAGCTGATTTTTACTTGCAGTGATGCCTGTGTGAGCAGGCATGGCAGCTGCGCCGGTATGAAATTGCGGAGGATCCGCCAGGCGGAGCTCCGCACCATCACCCGAACGGAGGATTGTGTTATGGAACTTAGAAAGGTAGTCATTGCGGGAGCCTGCCGGACCGCCATCGGCAAATTCGGCGGCACGCTGAAGGATGTGCCTGCGGCAGAGCTTGGCACCATCGTCATCAAGGAGGCGCTAAGGCGCACCGGCATCCGGCCCGATCAGGTGGATGAGGTCTACATGGGCAACGTGATTCAGGCGGGCAACGGACAGAACCCTGCCAGACAGGCGGCGGTCAATGCCGGGATCCCGGTGGAGGTGCCTGCCATCACCGTCAATGTGCTGTGCGGCTCCGGCCTGCACTGCGTCAACCTTGCGGCGAAGCTGATCGCCATGGGCGACAAGGACATCATCGTGGCCGGCGGAATGGAGAATATGGATCTTGCGCCCTACCTTCTCGGAAAGGCCCGCTTCGGCTATCGCATGAATGCAGGAACCCTGGAGGACTCCATGATTCGGGATGCCCTGACTGACGCCTTCGGAGGCTATCACATGGGCATCACGGCCGAAAACGTTGCGAAGCAGTGGGGACTGACAAGGGAGCAGCTGGACGAGTTCTCTGTGACATCGCAGAACAAGGCGGAAAAGGCCATCACGGAGGGACGCTTTAAGGACGAAATTGTTCCGGTGGAGATTAAGACGAAGAAGGGAACCGTCGTGTTCGACACCGATGAGGGAAACCGCCCCGGGACAACCCTGGAGGCACTGCAGAAGCTGAAGCCCGCCTTTAAGAAGGACGGCCTTGTCACGGCCGGAAACGCCTCCGGAATCAACGACGGCGCTGCCGCCATGATCGTCATGAGCGAGGAGAAGGCAAAGGAGCTGGGTGTTGCCCCCATGGCGACCTGGCTTGGCGGAGAGCTGGCCGGCGTGGATCCCTCCATCATGGGCGTAGGACCGATCTATGCCACACGCAGGGTGATGGATAAGCTCGGCCTTTCGGTTGCGGACATGGACCTGTATGAAGCCAACGAGGCCTTCGCGGCGCAGTCCCTTGCGGTTGCCCATGACCTTGGCTTTGATCCCGAAAAGCTCAACGTCAACGGCGGCGGCATTGCCCTTGGCCACCCGGTGGGATGCTCGGGTGCAAGGATTCTGGTGACGCTGCTTCACGAGATGCAAAAGCGCGATGCCCATAAAGGACTTGCCACCCTGTGCGTCGGCGGCGGCATGGGATGCGCCGCGGTTGTGGAGCGGTAAATAAAGCTGCCGGAATACCAATTTGCCAGACACTGTCTGGCAAATTGAGCTGGTCGCATTATTGTGAGCTTCTGTCCATATCCGACCCCGACAAGCGGAATTTTAAGGAGGAATTTTAGTGTTAGAGAAGTTTTTTCATCTTGAGGAAAACGGTACGACGGTTCGGAAGGAGATCGTGGCGGGTCTTACCACCTTTTTGACCATGGCCTACATTCTTGCGGTCAACCCCAATATTCTGGGCACGGTCATGGACAGAAGCGGTGTCTTTGTCGCGACGGCGCTGGCCTCTGCCATTGCCACCTTTATCATGGCGTTTCTTGCCAACTATCCGATCGGACTGTCTGCGGGTCTTGGCCTGAATGCGTATTTCGCCTACACGGTCTGCCTGAGTGAGCTGGCGGATGTGGAGAATGCATTTACCATCGCACTGACGGCCGTTCTGGTGGAGGGCATTATTTTTGTCATCCTGTCGCTTTTCAAGGCACGGGAGCAGATCATCAACGGAATACCGGCGAATCTGAAGAACGGCATTTCGGCCGGAATCGGCCTGTTTGTTGCCTTTATCGGTCTGCAGAATGCCGGGATCATCATCAACAGTGATTCGACGCTGGTGGATCTGGGGAGCTTTCGCTCGCCTTCCGTGGATCTGGCATTGATCGGCTTTCTGATCATTCTGGCGCTGGTTCACTACAATGTAAGGGGCGCTGTTCTGATCGGCATTCTCATCACCTGGGCACTGGGGATGGTCGCGGAGGCCGTCGGCTGGTATGTGCCGGATGCCGCTGCCGGTGTGGCGAGTGTGTTCCCTGATTTCTCGGCAGGTCTTCAGCTGGAGGGACTGGCGAATACAGCCTTTAAGTTTAACTTTGCATGGGCCGGCTCTCACCTGGTGCAGTTCCTGGCCATCGTATTTTCCTTCCTTTATGTGGATCTGTTTGACACGATCGGAACCGTGGTCGGTGTTGCGGACAAGGCAAACCTTCTGGACGAAAACGGACAGCTTCCCCGCGTGGGCAAGGTGCTGATGGCAGACGCCGTGGGAACCTGCGCAGGTGCGTGCCTTGGAACCTCCACCATCACCTCCTTTGTGGAGTCCAGTGCAGGCGTTGCCGCGGGAGGACGCACCGGTCTGACGGCGCTGACAACCGGCATCATGTTCCTGCTCTCCCTTTTGCTGTCCCCGATCTTTCTGGCGATTCCGGGCTTTGCGACGGCGCCGGCCCTGCTGTATGTCGGAATGCTGATGGTTTCCTCCATCAAGAAGATTGATTTTGAGGGCGACATCGCCGATGTGGCAGGAGCGTATATGGCGTTTCTTATGATGTCCCTTGCCTATTCCATCGCTACCGGCATCATGTTCGCCATCATGACCTGGGTGATCATCAAGGTCATTGAGCGCAAGGCAAAGGAAATCACTCCCGTCATGTGGGTGGTTTTCGCACTCTTTGCCCTTCGCATTGTCACGCTGGTGACCGATTTCCGGTAATCCGTAGGAATTTGGAAGAATTTGGAAGAGCGCTGATGAAAGCGCCTCCCGCGCCGGATCCCGGCTGCGAAGCATCCGCTTTTGCCGCAAATCCGTGCGACCGATCGGAGGCTGCATCAGAGGCTGCAAAGAAGGGCTGCGGAAGGCAGCCCTGTTTCAACAAGAGGAGGAGAACGATGCAATATGAAATCAAGGGCGGGGAGTTCCCCGTTGTTGTCTGCCGTCTGGAAAACGGCGAGCGGATGATTACAGAGCGCGGCTCCATGGTTTGGATGACCCCGAATATGAAAATGGAAACCAAGGGTGGGGGACTGGGCAAAATGTTCTCCAAGGCATTTTCGGGCGAGAGCATGTTTCAGAACATTTATACGGCTCAGGGTGCGGGCATGATCACCTTCGGATCAAGCTTCCCCGGGAGAATTCTCCCGCTGGAGATCCGTCCGGGACAGGAGATGATCCTGCAGAAGAAGGCCTTCCTTGCGTCGGAGGCGGGGGTTGAGCTGTCGATTCATTTCAACAAGAAGCTTGGCGCCGGCCTGTTCGGAGGAGAGGGCTTCATCATGCAGCGCCTTAGCGGCAGCGGCACGGCCTTTGCCGAGATTGACGGTGAGCTCGTCAGATACGAGCTGAAGGACGGCGAGCAGCTCGTGGTGGATACCGGAAATGTTGCCGGCTTTACGGTAGGTGTGAAGATGGAGATACAGGAGGTTCCGGGACTCAAGAACAAGCTGCTCGGCGGCGAGGGACTGTTCAACACCCTGCTGACAGGGCCCGGGACCGTCTGGCTGCAGACCATGCCCATCAGCGGAGTGGCTGCGGCCATCATGCCCTACATTCCCACGGGAAACGGCTGAAAATACATCTTCTGAAAAATGTATCTTTGAAGGGGCTGTGAAAAACGATGGTTTTTCACAGCCCCTGCTGGTAAAACAGAAAAATCATATGATCTCAATTACGGAACGGTGGCAAACACAGCCGATGTTGCGATTGAGAGCGAAAATGTTGCGATTGAGGTTGCGATTGATCAGCTGAACGCAAACCAAGGCACGATCGCAAAGGCCCAAGCTGTATTTGCGAACATGGGCTCTGAGGGTGTCTTTGGCCGGTCAGACATCACTGCTATCACAAATGGTTCCGTTACTGCTGCAGGAAATGTCAGTCATACACAAAGCTCAGGCAGAACAATTTCCTCCGCGCGGCTGCGGCTGCCGTTCATGCACTGCATCGTTTTTGGAGAGCAAATACACGCAGTACTGATTCATGCTGATTCCTTCAC
>CAYXAN010000099.1:0-6800 GCA_964461705.1 uncultured Sarcina sp.
TCCCAGGCGCTTTGCGGCGGAAGGCTCTTCCGTTCGATAGCACCCCGGCCTTTGATCCAGATTCGTGACATTGCACCGTCCGTTCCCTGTCACCAACAGCTTGCTTCCCGGCTCACAGTCGGCATCCAGGATAAGGACAGACAGCCCCTTTCCGTCCGTTCGCTTCAGCTCCCGGGCGGCCGTGACGGCACTGCACAATCCTGCCATGCCGCCCCCGATCACGACAAGGGGCGCGTACTCCGGAATTTCCTGCTGCAGTCCGATGTCCTTTTGTGTCCTTTTCATGCGTCATCTTCCTCGGCCGCTCCCAACAGAACGGCCAGTTCCCTGATCCAGCCGCCGAACGGAATGCGGTGAATATTGCGAAGATCCGCAGCATGCAGCAGGATACTGAACAGAACATAGACAACAAGATATATGACGGCTGCCAGAGTGAAGGCGGCAATTCCGGGAAGGACCAATACAAGATAGTCATTCAGAAGAATCACCGGGATCGATGCAATCGCAGCACAGATAAAGATCAAAAGGTCGTCCATCATCCATCCGTTGTCAACACCGGCGGTCACGGAATGTCTTCCGGCGCAATATAAGAAGATCAGGAACACACTTCCCATGATGACCGAGGGCCATAGATTCATGGTGATGCCGACACCCAAAAGCTGCATGACAACCTGCGCCACCACCTGTACAAAAAAGGCGGCACAACCGCCGATCACAACCATGCGGCGATTGCTGCAGCGCCAGTAAATCACCAGCACCAAAGAGGAGGTCTGAATCAGAAAAATGAGAGGACTTCCCGCCTTCAGAGACAGAATGGCCGTTTCCTCTGCCTTAAAGGTCAGCTCCGGGAACATGGCAACCACCTCCTTCGCCGCACTGAATACAAAGGCGGAAAGAGGAATGCCGACGTAGGCGGATAACCGCAGCAGCATGCCGAGCCGAATGCGGCAAAGCTTCTTTTTGCCCGAATTGGCGGCAAAGATCACCTGCGCTGCAAGATAAGTGAAGGGCATGGCTGCCACAAGCCCAAGTCCGACACAAATCGGAAAACCGATGCCGATGAAGCCGCCCCACATGGAAACAATGGTATTGGCATGATCCTCCTGCGTCCCGTACCATAAGCGGTATCCGATGATCATCCCAAGGGAAAGGACGACAGACGGCCCCATGCTGCCGAAAATGTGGCGCAGACAACACCGGAACAATTCCCCTGATTTCATTGTATCCGCATTCCGGAACAGATCCTCCTTACGGTATTGCTGACTTCTTTGAATGCGACGTATGTTTGCAAAGGTGAAAACACCAAGAAAAATCAGTATGCCGAGAACTGCAATGGAAAGCCCTGTCCCCAACCCGCAGGCGGAATACACATAGCCCATATCATCGTTGCGAAGGAGCTTCCCCACCTTTGCACCCTTTTGTGCACCCAGAATGCCGAAGATCAGACCACCTGCCGCAAAAATGCCGGACATCAGGTACAGAGAAGCCCTTGCCTGCCATTCCATTCCTATGCCGTGAAGAAAGCCCTTGCATACTCCGACAAGGGGCAAGGCCATCAGCGCCGGAGCATAAAAGCGCAGAACCTCTGCGATGAAGGAATTTCCCAGAATGGTCTTCCCCACCAGTCCCCTTCCGGCATAAAACAGCAGAAAAGAAATTCCTGCCTGAAGAAGCGCACATTTAAGAGACATCCTGCAAACCGAGGAGGCGGCGGAATACATATGGCGGCTGATGTACCTGTCTGTCTGGGCAGAAACAAAATCACAGCTTCCGACAAGACAGGCTGCGGAGGATGCTGCCGCAAACAGCATCGGAAAACCGGCGTAGAACATCACACCTGTGCCGTCCTTTACGGAAAAAAAGACCGGAAGGACACAGAACACAAGCAAAAACAGCAGGTACGAAGTCAGACTGCCGTCATATTTACGCGTTGTACCGGAATCCGGCATCAGAGCCTCCTTTTTTGCCTGACTGCGACAATCACTTTCTAAGGAAACGCTGATTAAATCAGCGTTTCCTTAGAATCCTCCGGTGGATCGCACGGATTTGCAAGGGAAAATGCTGCTTCGCAGCGCAAATCCGGCGAGGGAAACGCCGATTAAAGCGTTTCCCTGGGGATATGAAGTGCCTCCAGAATCTCCTCCTGAATGCCGAACATCACCTTGGCATCTTCCTCTGTCATGTGATCATATCCGCATAAATGCAGCATGCTGTGGGCAATCAGGAAGGCAAACTCCCGCTTTACGGAATGACCGTATTCCTCTGCCTGCGACAGGACACGGTCCAGATTAAGAACGATGTCCCCCAGAAAAAGATATCCGGTATCCGGATCCGTGGATTCCAGCAGCACCTGCGGATCCTGCAGAATCTTCCATTCCCTCGGCCCTAAGGCGGAATCGAACGGAAGATTCGGAAAGGAAAGAACATCCGTGACACGGTCGATATCCCGATATTCCCGGTTGATCTGCTGAATTCCGGAATCCTCTACATACATCAGGGATACCTGGCAGTCTGCAGGGCACTGCTCCTTCTGCAGAACCGCACGGCACACCTCCCTTGCAAGCGCATCGCGCTCAAAAGGAAAATCAGCCTCGCGGCATGCGGTATTCTCTTCGCTGACGATCAGCTCCAGCTCCATGGCGCTCGTACTCCTCATATGCCTTTACGATTTTCTGCACCATCGGATGCCGGACGACATCCCTTGCATCCAGATCGATAAAGCACAGTCCCTCAATTTTTTTCCTGGCCAGAACCCTTGTGGCGACATCCAACCCGGACAAAGTCCCACGGCCCAGATCCTTCTGTGTGGCATCCCCTGTGATGACGGCATGAGAGCCGAAGCCGAAGCGCGTCAAAAACATTTTCATCTGCTCCGGCGTCGTGTTCTGCGCCTCGTCCAGAATGATATAGGCGTTGTCCAGCGTGCGGCCCCGCATATAGGCCAGCGGCGCGACCTCAATCAGCCCTTTTTCCATATTGGCCTGAAATTTGTCAGCGCCCATGATCAGATATAAGGCGTCGTACAGCGGACGGAGGTAAGGATCCACCTTACTCTGCAGGTCGCCCGGAAGAAAGCCAAGCTTCTCTCCCGCTTCGATGGCAGGTCTTGTCAGAATAATCCGTTCTACCTCATGGTTCTGAAATGCGGTAATCGCCATCGCCATTGCCAGAAAGGTTTTTCCGGTTCCTGCCGGTCCGTTGGCAAAGACAATCAGATGATCCCGAATTGCCTGAATATACCGCTCCTGTCCCAATGTCTTCGGCTTGATGGGCTTGCCTGTTGTCGTGTGACAAATGACATCACTGTCAAGAGACAGCAAAAGCTCGTGATGACTGGCCGCTTCCTGCTGAACATCCCTGTCCAATAGATAATCCACCTTTTGTCCCTCAATGGCAGCACCGCGCTTTGCCAGCTCTGCCAGCTGCTGAATGGTCAGAACCGCCTGACGCACGTTTGCATCATGAGCTCCTGTTACCAGGAGCTCACCGTTTCTGGAGATGACGTCAACCTCCAATTCATGTTCAATTTTACGGACATAGTCATCCTGATGCCCAAAAATTTCACGCTGTATTTCAGCAGAAATCTGAAGCTTCTCTGTCATGGAATCACACAATCACCTGCCCGCAGCACAAAAGGAGTCCTTTGTGCTGCAGGCAATTTCCGTTTTTATCTGCTCAGATATTCGTGAATCTCCTTTGCCGCCTGCTTGCCGGCCCCCATGGCAAGGATTACCGTCGCAGCACCGGTCACCGCATCGCCGCCTGCGAACACGCCATCCTTCGTGGTCTCCACGGTACCCTCCTTGACGATAAGCCGGCCTCTCCTGTCGGCGTCCAGACCCTCTGTTGTCCGATGCAGAAGCGGATTCGGTGATGTTCCGAGGGACATGATCACGGCATCGCACGCAATTTCAAATTCCGATCCGGGAACCTCCACCGGGCTGCGTCTGCCGGATTCGTCCGGCTCTCCCAGCTCCATGCGGATACAGCGGCAGCCCTTGACCCAGCCGTTCTCATCCACCAGAATTTCCACAGGATTGCAGAGAAGATCAAAGATAATGCCCTCTTCCTTTGCATGTCCCACTTCCTCGCGGCGGGCCGGAAGCTCCTCCTCACCGCGGCGGTACACAATATGCGTCTCCGCGCCAAAGCGGCGGGCAGTTCTTGCTGCGTCCATGGCAACATTTCCGCCGCCGACAACGACACACTTTTTCGGACGCATGATCGGTGTGCGGGATTCAACGGAATACGCGCCCATCAGATTGGATCTGGTCAGAAACTCATTGGCTGAGAATACGCCGAGAGCCTGTTCGCCGGGGATATTCATAAATCTCGGCAGTCCGGCACCGGAGCCGATGAATACGGCGGAATATCCTTCCTTTTCCATCAGATCCTGTACGGTGGTGGACTGTCCGACCACGCAGTCTGTTTCGATGGTAACACCGAGAGCCTTCACATTCTCGATTTCCTTGGCAACCACCCGCTCCTTCGGGAGACGAAATTCCGGGATGCCGTATACAAGCACGCCGCCTGCCTTGTGAAGTGCCTCAAATATATGGACTTCATACCCCATCTTGGCCAGATCTCCGGCACAGGTAAGTCCGGAAGGACCGGCACCGATCACCGCGACCTTCCTGCCGTTCGGCACAGAGTGGTTTTCCGGTCGAATGCCCATCTCCTTTGCCGTATCGGCAACATAGCGCTCCAGCTTTCCGATGGAGACCGCCTCTCCCTTGATGCCGCGGACACACAGAGCCTCACATTGCCTTTCCTGCGGGCAGACGCGTCCGCATACAGCCGGAAGGGCGGAGGACTCGCTGATGACATCATAGGCTCCCTTGATGTTTCCACCCTTCAGCTCCTGAATAAATCCCGGAATATTAATGGATACCGGACATCCCTGCACGCAGCGCGGGTTCCTGCAGTTAAGGCAGCGCGTTGCCTCGGCTTCGGCTTCTTCCTTATTGTATCCAAGACACACTTCTTCAAAATTCGTGGCGCGGACCTTGGGATCCTGCTCCCGAACCGGCACCTTTTTCATCATATCAACCTGAATAGCCATCTGTCATATTCTCCGTTCTAATTGTACCTGCCAAAACGCACCTCAAACCAACGCGGTTAATGACATTGTCCGCAGCCGCCCTCGTGCGTATCGCCCTCCTGCAGCTTCAGCAAAAGCCGCCCTTCCTCTGTCTTATACTGCCGTGAACGCTGCATCGCCTGATCAAAGTCCACCTTCCAGCCGTCAAATTCCGGTCCGTCCACGCAGGCAAACTTCACCTTTCCGTCCACCAGCAAACGACATGCGCCGCACATTCCGGTTCCGTCCACCATGATGGTGTTCATGCTGACAACGGTGGGGATATTCAGCTTCTTTGTAAGCTGTGCGGCAAATTTCATCATGATCATGGGGCCGATTACGACACAGTGATCGTAACGCTTTCCCTCGTCATACAGCTGCTGAAGCGCCACGCAGACATTTCCGTGAATGCCGTAGGTGCCGTCATCGGTTGCAAAGTAGAGATTGCCGGTTACGGCCTTCATCTCCTCCTCCATAATCAGGATATCCTTGGTTCTCGCACCCTGAATGCAGTCTACATCCACGCCACGCTCGTGAAGCCATTTCAGCTGATGATACACCGGAGCGACACCGACGCCTCCGGCAATGAACAGAATCTTCTTCTGACGGAGCTCCTCTACAGGAATGTCCACCAAATCAGAAGGATTTCCGAGAGGCCCCACCACATCGGCAAAAGAATCTCCGACTTCCATGGCAGCCATCCTTTTGGTCTCCGCGCCAACCGTCTGAAATACAATGGTGATGGTATTCTGCTGCTTGTCGTCATCGCAGACAGTAAGCGGAATGCGCTCCCCGTCGGTATCCTGCCGGACAATCAGGAACTGACCGGGCAAAGCCCTTGCAGCGATTCTGGGCGCATAAACATCCATGCGGTAGACGTTCGGTCCCAGCAATTCCTTTTTCTTGATTTCAAACATATTCTGTATTCCCCTTTCTATAGGTGCTAAATAGATACTATTTTGTTAAAAAATGTCACTGCTTGGGCTCTTTGGAGTCTTCCTCCTCCCCGGAGCCCTGTATCGTATAGGTTTTCGATACCACCTGACTGGACAGATTAAAGTGATTCACATATATCGCGGATATCGTGAAGGTTCCCTCTGTCAGCTTAATCGGCTCTGTATACAGAAGAGAGTCCGTCGATGGCTCTGTTCCATCCATTGTATAGAAGATGGAGCCCTCTCCCTGATCGGACAGCTGCAGAGTGAAGCCCTCGTCATAGGTTCCCTCTTCTGCCGAAAACTCCGGATCAAACAAGGTATACTGGAGATAGCTTTCGACCACCTGCTGTCTTGTACAGGTGGACAGCAACGTGGCTATTTTATCATATTCCCCGTAGGAGGCGTAGATGGTAATCATTCGGCCGTAGGCACTGATTTCCTCGTCCTCGGTGGAATTGGAATCCTCCAATGCCATGCTGGCGGCCCCGAGGGCAAGATCCTTCTCTCCGGCCTTCTGCAGATACTGAGCTTTCAGAAGATACAATGTTGCCACGGTTTGTTCCCCATCAGAACCATCATGCTCCTCCTTGCCGTAAAGCTCAACGGCCTTATCGATTTCGTCTGCAGCACTCTGATATCTTCCTTCTGAGGCAAACTGATACGCACGGCCGACATAGTAGGACTGTGTGTGCGTTGCAGGATACAGCTTTAATGCATAAAACAGAACCAGGATGATCGTCGCAGCAGAGGCGCCTACCATGAAGACCATCATGAATTTTACA
>CAYXAN010000100.1:0-6736 GCA_964461705.1 uncultured Sarcina sp.
CCTGTCAATTTCAATTGTGAATACGTCCGTAAACGGCCGATTCACGTTGAAATCGACAGGTGCTGAACAGGTATCAAAAACACAGCTGCAGCCTTTGATTAAGGAAGCAGCTGTGTTTTGTTTACTTCAGATAATGATCGGCAAAGCCCTTGATCTGCGGCGCACAGCGCCGGGACACGATGTCGTTATCCCTTTACGGCGCCTGCCGTCATTCCGTCGATGATGTATTTCTGGAACATGAAGAAGATGACGAGAATCGGAAGGATTCCGAACATGGAGCCTGCAATCAGCACGTCATAATTGTTGCCGTACGGTGTCAGCAGCGTATTGAGGCCGATCGGCAGCGTGAACTTGTTTGCACCCTTCAGGACCAGCAGCGGCCACAGGATGGCGTTCCAGGAGCCCATCGCGCACAGAATGCCCATGGAGGCAAAGGCGGGCTTGGTGATCGGCAGAATGATCCGGGCGGAAATTCCGTATTCCGTGCATCCGTCAATACGTGCCGCGTCCAGAAGATCCCGCGGCAGGCCCGACAGATACTGCTTAAAAAAGAAAATCGTCGATGCAGAGCAGATGCCGGTAATGATGACCCCGGTGTATTTGTCAATCAGCTTCAGTGCAATGATTTCCTTATACAGAGGGAGCATCAGAATCTCAAAGGGCACCATCATGGTCGCCAGCACCAGCGTGAAGATCAGGTTCTTCAGCGGAAATTCATACATGGCAATGCCGTAGGCCACAAAATAGCAGACAATCAATGTCAGGACTACGGATACCAGCGTAATGATCAGAGAATTCTTGTACCACATGAAGTATTTCACACTGTCTGCATTTCCGGAAAACAGGTAGGTGTAATTGTCCAGATTCATCGTGGAGATATCCAGATCAATGGCCAGACCTCTTCGAATCAGCTGCGTTCCGGGCCGAAAGGATGCCAGCAGTCCCGCAAATACGGGGAAAATAATGATAAGACACAGCACCAGAAAGAAGCCTGTCGCCAGAACCGTGCCAACCAGTCTTTTAGGAGTATGTGCCAAGGTTTGGTGATGCTTTTTCGACATATCAATCCTCCTTTTTGAAGGTCCCGTTCAGGATCAGCTGTGCAAAGTTGATGATCAAGGCCACAATGAGCAGAACGACACCGACAGCACAGGCATATCCCATATCATTCTTCTCAATGCCGCGCTTATACAGATAGCCTACAATCGTAAGACCGATATTGTTCGGCGAGCTGTTGCCGGCCCACAGCATGTAGGATTCAAGGAACATGGCAAGGCCTGCGTACACGGAGATGGTGATGACATATACCGTCGTGGGCTTCAGCAGAGGGAGCGTCACGTAAACGAACTTCTGAACAGAGGATGCGCCATCGATGTCCGCCGCTTCATATAGCGAGGAATCAATGGATTTCAAGCCGGAAAGGAAATACAGCATGTTCACGCCGGTCCATCTCCAGCAGGCGACGACCAGAAGAGCCAGCATCCCGGACCATCCCATCTTCAGCCACTTGTAGGTTCCAAGACCGAGGGCGGACGAAATCACATTCATCTGTCCCGTGGTGTACTCGGTGAACATCAGACGGAACAAGGTGCCGGAGATGACCACGGAGGTAAGAGCGGGCATATACAGGATGGCCTTCCATACGCCCTTTGCCTTCACCAGGTTGCTGTCCAGAAGAACAGCGAACATCATAGGAAACGGGATCAGCAGAACCAGAGTGAAAAACATGTATCTTACGGAATTCCACACTGCCGTGTGGAAAACATTGTCCTTGAGAAGCTTCGTATAATTTGCAAAGCCGACCCACTCCGAAGAGATGGCGCCGATGTCCTGAAAGCTCATCGTAAAGGCGGAAATCAGCGGATAGATCCAAAAGAATGCAAAGCTCAGCACAAAGGGCAGCACAAAAACATAGGGTGCAACTTTTTGAGAATAGATAAACTTCCTGAATTTCATAGAGCCCCTCTCCCCACAGCCACATCGAGGTCTTCCGAAGGAAAATCAAGTGCGGGTGCTAAATACCGATTTCAACGTGAATCGGCCGCTTGCGGGCGAATTCACGTACCGTTGCGGATTCTGAATAAAAGGGGGATGCACCAGGACCATGCCTGGGCATCCCCTTTTCTGAGGAAACGCTGTCGTCAGCGTTGCCCTGAAGGCTATGCCTTTTTATGAATGCCTACTGCTCCATATCTACGGCATCCTGGAGCTCCTGAAGAGCGTCCGTCACGGAATAGGTAGGATCCTCCAGCACCTCATTCAGAGTCGTTGTGCATACATACTCGTTGATGGTCGGGCTGATCTCTACGACGGAAATCTTTCCGATGTTGTCCATTCCGATCTCGTTCAGAACATCGTAAGGATAGTTGATGAAGAACTGGTTGTACTGGTTGTTGTCATCGTGAGCAAACGCATCATTTGTCCACATGGCGGTGTTGCAGACATCAAATCCCAGGGTATCCCAGATATGCTGCTCGCCTTCATCCGACATCTTTGCCCAGCAAAGGAAGGTGGCGGCCAGATCGGCGTTGGCGGACTGCTGTGTCACAACCGTACCGGTTCCGCCGATACCCACGGAGCACTTCTGTCCTTCTTCGAACACAGGGCACTTCGCGATATACCAGTTGCCGGACTCCTCAGGCATGTAGTTGGTGAAACGGGACATATACCACATGGCCTTCGGGAAGGAAACAATGTTGTGATCCAGAATGTTCTGGAAGCCGGCCTCCAGATCCACGTGACCGTCCGGAGAAATCTCCGCCAGCCCGGACTGCAGCCATGCCTGCTGCATTTCCAGCATGTTCTGAACAGACTCAAGCTGAACATTCGCCGGATTATCGAATCCGCCGGTCCAGTCATCGCCGTACTCAGCCATGGCCAGCCACAGCCAGTCGGTTCCGCCGGTATCAACGGATGTCCAGTACTTGGTGTCATCGTTGATGGCTGCCTTGTATTCCTCACCCAGCGCCTGATAATCATCCCAGGTGACAACGGCGTCAATCTTGGCAATCACCTCGTCCTGCGTCAGCCCCATCGCCTCAGCCATGGCAGCGACGTTGTAATACATAACCGTGGCGCCGACGTGATAAGGCGCTCCGTAGTAATTGCCGTCGGAGCCCTGATAGGTTTCCATACGTGCAGGAACCATGGTGTCCAGATAGTCGGCGGCGTAATCATTCAAAGGAACCAGCCAGGTATCCAGACCTTCAACAACGTTCGGGAACTGTCCGACCTCTACATCGCAGATATCCGGCGCTCCGGTGCCTGCCTCCAGAGAGGTGAGGAGCTTGGTATGCATGTCGCTGTAAGGATAGGTCGTGCAGGTGATCTCAATCGTCTGATCCGGATGCTCCTCATTCCAGGTCTCGGCCATCACGCCGTAATGCTGCCCGTGAAGCTCAACAAAGGTCCACATCTCAAGATGCGTTCCGTTGGGATCGCCGTAGGTGTTCGTCACAACATCCGCTGCCGCTTCCTCTGTCTCATCGGCTGCTTCCTCTGTCTCATCAGCGGCCTCCTCGGTGGCATCGGCCGCAGCGTCGGCAGACTCATCGGAAGACTCCGCCGCATCCGGATCCACACCGCCCTCTGACGATCCGCCGCAGCCGACCAGCATGGCGGCTGCCACGGATGTGCACAGCAGTACGCTCAATAACTTTTTCTTCATAATTTCCCTCCTTCAAAAAGTAATGTGAAAATTACTTCCTCCATCGCTGCGGCGGCTTCCTTTTCCCCTGATCACCGGAGAGCCGAGGCTTGTTGACTGATCCGGCAACTGTTAAAATTCACCAACAACGATATATTTACAGTACCTGTTACTGGTTAAAGTGTCAATACAAATTATGAAGTTTGTGAAAATTGCGAGCATTTTTACTATTAAATATTATTTTAGCAGAAAATATTCCCTCACTATTACTAACACCGCACCTTCGGCCTAAAAGGCAAACACCGGTCTGCCGTCCCGGAAGGAGAACCTCATCAGCATGGCGTGGCGGTTCGGATTGTACAGCGGATCGCCGGTAATCTCGGTCTGTGTACGGGCATGGTACACGAGGATATCGTTGCCTGCCTCATCGGTTGTAAAGGAATTGTGTCCCGGCCCATAGATCCCGTGCTCCGGACTGGAGGACAGGACAGGATACCGCTCCTTTTTCCAGGAAAGCGGATCCAGAAGGTCTGTCCTCCCTTGCCGTCAGCATTCCCATGCAATAGCTGATTCCGGTATCACTGGCCGAATATGTCAGGAACACCTTGCCGTCTCTTTGGATCACAGCCGGTCCCTCATTGACCCAGAAGCCATGCCTTTCCCAGTCATAATCCGGCGTTGTCAGCAGCACCTGATCCGTCTCCAGGGTATATCCGTTCTTCATTCTGGCAATGTAAAGGTTGGAAATCTGTTTGCCGACGCCGACCTTTTCCGCCCAGACGAAGTACCAGATGTCCTTCACCTCAAATACCGTTGCGTCCAGCGAAAATGCCTCAAAGGAGAATTCATCGCTGTCCGCCCTTGCGATTTTGCCCTTTTCCGTCCAGGGATCCGTCATCGGATCGTTTCCCGTGCACTCCAGCACATAGGGGCGGATCTTCCAGATATCCTCCGCCTCTCCGCCTGCAAAATAGATGTACCATCTGCCGAACAGATAATGGATTTCCGGCGCCCAGATATGCTTGCTCATCGGCCCGGTCGGGTGGCAATGCCAGATTTCCTGCTCTTTGGCATCCTTCAGCCCCTCCAGTGTGTCCGAGGAGCGCAGAATAATGCGGTCATAGGCGGGAACAGAGGCCGTGAAGTAATATTTCCCGTCGGTATGCCGGTACACATAGGGATCTGCTCTTTGCAGAATCCAGGGCCTGTTGTATTCGAAATTCGCTGTCATGCTTCGTCCTCCAGATATTTCACTCCCCAAAGGGATTCATTTTGTCCCACGGCGGAAAAGCTCATCACCGGCTTTCCGGCCTCGTCCTGCATCCTGCAGAACACGCCGTCAAAGGTCTCCCCATCCAGGGTGATGCTCATGTAATACGTTCCGCTCTCCATCCCCCAGGTTCCGCTGACCTCCCGGCCTTCACAGGTTCCGTCTGCGTTCAGATATACGATGATCGGATTGGCGATATCACTGGAGATATCCGTCCCCTGGTTTACGACATAGTAGCGGCCGGTCACCGTATCCGTATCATAGCCGCTTTCGGAGATGGTTTCCTGCCGCGTCTGATACGGCAATTCCACCGGCCAGCCGTTTTGATTGAGGAACATCTGGTGTACCCTCGGAGAATGCCGTTCTCCGCCGTCGTTAAAACGGGTGTGGTAAACCAGATACCTTTTCCCGTCGGAATCCACAAAGGCGGAATTGTGTCCGGTTGCCATATAGGCCCGCTCAAGAGACGGCAGCTTGTAATTGCCCGAGAGCTTCAGGCCGTAATCTGCGTGCATCGCGCTCTTGGCCGGATATGCGCCGTTCATATCCACATAGGTGCCGTCCGCCGTTTCCGAACGGAACACACGGATCTGATATCCTCCGTTGCTGGTCAAGGAGCCGTAGGACACGAACAGATAATAATAGCCCGATCCCTCGTCATACAGGATGTAGGGCGCTTCGATCGAAATGTGCCCTCCGCCCAGAAGACGTTTTCCGTAATACGGATCCACCTGCCGGTCCGGGTCTGCCTCCGGATGGATGACAAGACCCGTTTGGGGATCCAGCTCCAAAAGGAAGATCCCGCCGCTCCAGGAGCCGTAAACCATCCACAGCCTGTCGTCCTCGTCATAGAACACGGCAGGATCGATGGCATTGGGATAATCCTCGTAGTTGTAGGCGCCCGCCTTGATGTAATGGTCCCTTACATAGTCCTCGTCCACGTAATCAAGGACATCCGTAGCCTCAAGCTCGGACAGCGAATAACCCGAATAGATCAAGGCGCCCTGCCATGCAAAGGGACCCTCCGGCGAATCCGAAATTCCGTAGCACAGATTAGAGGCCTTCCAGGTGCTGGTCGTGCAGTAGTACATGTAATACTTGCCTGCCGCCTTGTTGTAAATGACATCCGGCGCCCACACATGGGTGCTGCCGTCATCGGTCTTGATCCGGCTGGATGCCATCCCTGCGTAGGCAAAGGCCTTTTCCTTCACACCGTCGTCATAGATTTGGCCATAGACCGGATTGGACGGGGAATAACCGTCTGCCAGCTTCGTCCAGCTTAACAGGTCGGTGCTCCTTGCTGCGGTCATATGAGAGCCGTAAATGTAATAGGCTCCTTCCGCAGCCAGAATCGACGGATCATGCACGGCTGCCCCCGAGGACACATCCCCTGTCTCCACGCCGTCGTAGCTGACGGTATAGTTCTTTTTGAGTTCGGCTTCCTCGGAATCTGCTGTCTGTGATTTCCCCTCCTGCGAGGCTGCCTGCCCTGCGTCCTTACCGGAGCAGGCTGCAAGACCGCACATCATCGCGGCGGCCAGAACACACGAAATCAAGCGTCTCATGCATTCGCCCTCCTTATAACATCAACCAGTAAGCCTCTGAAATGATGTAATATGGGGAAAAAGAAATGATATCGCAGAAGACGTCCTGCGATATCATGAATATAGCAAACCTCGTGGTTCTTTACAACCGGCGAAAGACGGGAGAATTGTGACACCGGCAGAGGATGGGAGATTGTGAACCATGAGCGAAGAATGGGAGAATTGTGAACATGCGATCTTGTATGAGGATAACAGCAGTTTTACTGGCTGCAGGCC
>CAYXAN010000101.1:0-6722 GCA_964461705.1 uncultured Sarcina sp.
GCCGCACCTTTTCCCTTGACAAGGGAGAGGTGGAACAGGCCATCGAAGCCGGGAATGCAGCCATGGATCAGTTTCACAGCCGACTGAAGGAGGCCGGGCAGAGGGTGCTGGATCAGGTGAAAAGGGAGGGGCGCTACGCCGTTGTCCTGGCGTCCCGTCCGTATCAGAATGACCCTCTGGTGAATCACGGGCTCCCGTTGCTTCTGACGCAGATGGGGATACCGGTGCTGACAGCGGATTCGTTGCCCGGACTTGAAAAGGTGGATTTAAGCAGGAGCCGTCTGGATATCGTCAACAACTACCATGGCCGGATGCTTGCGTCTGCCATTCTGGCGGCGCAAAACCCGAATCTGGAATATGTGCAGCTGGTCAGCTTCGGCTGCGGACATGACGCGTATCTCTCCGATGAAATTCAGCGTCTGATGAGAGAGATCTCCGGGAAATCACCGCTGATTCTCAAGCTGGATGAAAGTGAGATTCAGGGTCCCTTGCGGATTCGTGTCCGTTCCTTTATCGAAACCGTCAATCTGCGGAGGCAAACGGCAAAGAAAAACGAGGCAAGAAGCACGGTAAGGCGTCTTGCCGATCCGTATCCTGTCAAGTTTGAGGCGGCGGACCGCAAAAGGCGCACGGTTCTGGTGCCGAATACCTCACATGCGTTCTGCCGGATCATGTCGGCAGCCCTTTCCGGGCAGGGAATCCGAGCCGTTCCGCTGGAAATCGGAAGGGAGGAGGCCATTCGGCTTGGCAAGAAATATGTGCACAACGACATCTGCTTCCCGGCGCAGATGGTGATCGGGGAGGCACTGGCCGCACTGAAAAGCGGACGGTATGAGCCGTCAAGGACAGCCATCGGCATGGGGAAATACATCGGGGACTGCCGCCTGACCCATTACAGCGCCCTGCTGCGAAAGGCATTGGATGATGCGGGATATCAGGAGGTCGCCGTATTGACCAACGATGATGAGGATTATCATAATCTGCATCCCGGCTTCAAAATGAGCCTGCAGTCGGCCATCCGGCTGGCGGCCGCTCTTCCGATGATCGACATCCTGGAGGAGCTTCTGCGCAAAATCCGTCCCTACGAATGCAAGAAGGGAAGTGCGGATCGGGCCTTTGAAGAGGCCCTTGACGATGTGGTGTACGGCATGGAGAAGCACGGCCTGACGGGGCTGTACCGCGGATTTGAGAAGGCCATTTCGTGCATGCAGAAGATTCCCTACGACCGGAGCCGCAAAAAGCCCCAGGTATTGATTGTAGGGGAATATCTGCTGAATTTTCATCCGGGCGCCAATCATGAAATTGAACGGTATCTGGAAAAGAACGGTCTGGAGATCATCGAAGCCAGAATGACCGATGTCATTCGCAAATCCTATTATTGCAGGGACGAGCAGATTCGGACCTATCATTTGAAGAAGCCGCTTCGCAGGGAGCTGTTCCTTCATGCGGCAAGTCAGTTCTTCGAAGCGGCCCATGCCGCCGCAGACCGCATTGCCGTACGCCATGAGCTGTATTCCCCGGCTTGCCGCCTGCCCGAGCTGGCCGCAAACAGTGATCCGGTCATTCCGCGCACCTTCGATGCCGGGGAGGGGATTCTGATTCCGGGGGAGATCATTCACCATGCGCAGAGGGGATGCCGCGCCTTCGTGATTCTGCAGCCGTTCGGCTGTCTGCCCAACCATGTGGTGGGTCGCGGCATCGTGAAAAAGCTCCGGGAAATGTATCCGGACACCCAGATTCTCTCGCTGGATTATGATCCGGATGTAAGCTTTGCAAATCTGGAAAATCGCCTCCAGATGCTGATCATGAGCCTGAAGGGCGTTTGCAGGAACCCGTCGCCGACCTCTTCCGTACAGTAGCTTCGGTACATCAGAAGGCAGCTGCGGTACATCAGAAGAAAATACGGTACATCAGGAAAAAACTGCATATACGGGACATCAGAAGGAAACTGCGGATTGATTAAAATCCTCGTTTGAGGCAAACTGTGTGGTGACGTTTGACTATGCAGGCCACAACAAACGAAAGGCATTCATTTATGAAATCTCTTCTTAAATACATGAAGGACTACCGCAGGGAAACCCTGCTGGCACCCTTGTTTAAGCTTCTGGAGGCTTCCTTTGAGCTTCTGGTTCCTTTGGTGGTGGCCTCCATCATCGATACGGGGATCGGCTCGGCCGACAGGACCTACGTCGCGCTGCGCTGCGGCATATTGATCCTGCTGGCGGCGTTGGGACTGGCCTTTGCCGTGGCGGCGCAGTGGTTTGCGGCCAAGGCGGCTACAGGCTTTGCCGCAAGGCTTCGGCACGAGCTGTTTGTCCGCATTCAGGAGCTGTCCTTCTTGCAGATGGATCGGTTCGGAACGGATACCCTGATCACCCGAATGACCAGCGATGTCAATCAGGTGCAGAACGGGGTGAATCTGGTGCTCCGGCTGTTCCTGCGCTCGCCGTTTATCGTGTTCGGTGCGATGATCATGGCCTTTACCGTGGATGTGAAGGCCGCGTGGATCTTTGTCGTCGTGATTCCTGTCCTTTCGGTGGTGGTCTTCGGAATCATGCTGATCACCATGCCGCTGTACCGCAGGGTACAGGAGCGGCTGGATCGGATCATGACAGGAACCAGAGAAAATCTGACGGGTGCCCGCGTCATCCGTGCCTTCGGAAGGGAGGAGGAAGAGCTCCGCGCCTTTCATGAGCACAATGAGGAGCTGGCGTCTCTGCAGCGCTTTGTGGGACGGATTTCCGGTCTGATGAATCCGGTCACCTACATCATCATCAATCTTGCCACAGCCTATCTTATTTACACCGGCGCTGTCCGGGTCGAGATCGGAGTCCTTACCCAGGGGCAGGTGGTTGCCCTTCTGAATTATATGTCCCAGATTCTGGTAGAGCTGATCAAGCTGGCCAATCTCATCATTCAGGTGACAAAGGCCGCGGCCTGCGGAAACCGTATTGCGGACATTCTCCGGGTGGAGCCGGAAATGAAGGACGGAAGTCTTGGAGCAGAGGCACTGCAGGACGACGAGCTTGCCGTGGAGTTTCGGGATGTGTCCCTTCGCTACGAGGATGGGGCAGGCAATGCCCTGGAGCATATCTCCTTTGCTGTAAAAAGGGGCCAGACCATCGGGGTCATCGGCGGCACCGGAAGCGGCAAATCCTCTTTGGTGAATCTGATCCCGCGCTTTTATGACGTGACACAGGGAGAGGTGCTTGTGGGCGGTCACAATGTCCGGGAATATCGTCAGGAGGAGCTGCGCAGCCGTATCGGCGTGGTGCCGCAGAAAGCGGTGCTTTTCAAGGGAACCATTGCAGAGAACCTTTCCTGGGGGAAGGAGAATCCTTCAGCGGAGGAGATGGAGGAGGCACTGTCCATCTCACAGGCTAAGGAATACGTCGATCAAAAGCCGGGAGGGACGGCGTTCGAGCTGGAACAGAACGGACGGAATCTTTCCGGGGGACAGAAGCAGCGCATGACCATTGCAAGAGCCCTGATCCGAAAGCCGGACATTCTCATCATGGATGACTCTGCCTCCGCGCTGGATTTTGCTACCGATGCGAAGCTTCGCATGGCGATCCGGGGAATGTCCAGGACGCTGACGACCTTCATTGTTTCTCAGCGCGCTGCCTCCGTGCAGTATGCGGATCAGATTCTGGTGATGGACAACGGGCAGCTGGCTGGCATCGGAACGCACGAGGAGCTGCTGGCCCAAAACGCAGTGTATCAGGAGATTTATTACTCCCAGTTCCCGAAGGAGGATGCGGTTTGATGAAGGGCGATAAGAGGGATCAGACGAAGGGACAGACGAGAAAATCCGGACACGGGCAGAAGAAGGCGCAGGATCACTCGGCGCAATGGGTGATCATCAAAAAGGTGCTGTCCTACCTTGGTCAGTATCGTGTTTATCTGTGGTGCTCTCTGCTGCTGGCATTGATGACCGCAGGGCTGCAGCTCTATATTCCGAAGCTGACGGGGGCTGTGGTGGATGACATTGTCGGACCCGGGAGAGTTGATTTTGCCGGGGTTTCCGGCGTCATCCTGCGGATTGTGATCTGTGCTCTGATGGCAGGCCTCGGGCAGTGGCTTATGAATCTGTGCAACAATCGGATGACCTATGATGTGGTGCGGGACATTCGAAACGATGCCTTTGAGAAGCTGGAGCAGCTGCCGCTTCGCTACATCGATTCCCATCCGTACGGGGAGATTGAAAGCCGGGTCATCGCCGATGCGGATCAGTTCGCGGACGGCCTTCTCATGGGCTTTACCCAGCTGTTCACCGGCGTGGTCACCATCCTGGGAACGCTTTGCTTCATGCTGTCCATCAACCTGTGGATTACCCTTGCCGTGGTGGCTCTGACCCCGCTGTCGTTTCTGGTGGCGGGCTTCATTTCCACGCACACCTACGCCATGTTTTGCCGCCAGTCCGAGATCCGCGGACAGCAGACCGGATTGGTCAATGAGATGGTGGAGGGACAGAAGGTGGTCAAGGCCTTCAACCGAAGGGAGGAGGTGGTGCGCCGGTTTGATGAGATCAATGAGGAGCTGACCCGGACCTCCCTGCGGGCGGTTTTCTATTCCTCGCTGACAAACCCGAGCACCCGCTTTGTCAACAGCACGGTGTATGCCGTGGTCTGTGTCACGGGAGCCTTGGGGGCGATCCACGGCCTTTTGTCGGTGGGGCAGCTGACAGCCTTTTTGTCCTATGCCAGCCAGTATGCCAAGCCCTTCAATGAAATATCCGGAGTGGTGACGGAGCTGCAGAATGCCATTGCCTGCGCCGGCCGCGTCCTGGAGCTGATCGAGGAGGAGCCGCAGACACCGGATGCTCCGGACGCTGCGGAGCCGGCGCCGTTCGAAGGAAGGGTGGAGCTGCAAAACGTTGCCTTCTCCTATGTGAAGGATCGGGAGCTGATCCGAAGCTTCTCCCTGCAGGTGCAGCCGGGACAGAGGATTGCCATCGTCGGACCGACCGGCTGCGGCAAGACGACCCTCATCAATTTGCTGATGCGGTTTTATGACGTGGATGAGGGCGCCATCCTTGTGGATGGAACCGACATCCGGAAGATCCGGCGGAAGGCACTTCGGAACGGCTACGGCATGGTGCTGCAGGAGACCTGGCTCAAGACCGGGTCGATCCGTGACAACATCACGATGGGAAATCCGGAAATTTCAGAGGAGGAGATGCTGCGGATTGCAAGGATCTGCCACATTGATTCCTTTATCCGAAGACTCCCCCGGGGGTATGACACGCAGGTATCCGAGAACGGAGAGGACTTCTCTCAGGGGCAGCGGCAGCTCCTTTGTATTGCCCGGATGATGATGAGCCACCCCTCTATGCTGATCCTTGATGAGGCAACGTCCTCCATTGATACCCGGACCGAGCTCAAGATCCAGGATGCCTTCCATGCCATGATGGAGGGCAGAACCAGCTTTATCGTGGCGCATCGCCTGTCTACGATACGGAATGCCGACTGTATCCTTGTCATGAAGGACGGACGGATCATTGAGCAGGGAGATCACGATACGCTGATGTGCCGGAAGGGCTTTTACTATGATCTGTATCAGAGCCAGTTCCTCGGAAAGGCGATCTGAATGAAAGCATCAGACAAAGCATCAGGAATAGGATCGGGCAAGGAATCAGAAAAAAGTTATGTAAACAGCAGGATTTAACTTATATTTTACATTCTGACGATAAAGGATTTTACACTTCTCTTTTAGGATGATCCTTGTCAGGAGAGCGCAGGTTCTTCCGAGCCTGCGCTTTTTCCTTTCAGAGGATTTGTTACAAAGGGGATACAAGGGAGAATCCGGCAGGGAAGAGGGCTTCCCGGGAGCTTCTGAGGATCCCGGAGGCACGCACAGGCGTGCAGAAAAGAGGAGATCTTTATTATGAAGAAAAAACTGGTTGCGACGGTAATGGCTTCTGTTCTGGCAATGAGCATGCTGGCCGGGTGCTCCGGCTCTTCCGATTCGAGCACAGATGCGGAGACGACGGAGGCTTCTGCTGAGGAGACAGCAGAGGAGACAGCAGAGGCTGCTGAGGAGACGACAACAGAGGAGACCGCGGAGGCGGCAGACGAGGCAGCAGAGACAGTCAGCGGCGAGGTAACGGCAGCAGGGTCTTCTGCATTGCTTCCCCTTGCACAGGCTGCAGCGGAGAAATTCATGGACATCAATCCGGACTGCATCGTGACGGTCAACGGCGGCGGCTCCGGTGAGGGCCTGAAACAGGTGGCAGACGGCGCCATCGACATCGGCAACTCGGATGTATACGCAGAGGAAAAGCTGGATGCGGATGTGGCAGCCACCCTTACGGATCATGAGGTATGCGTCATCACCATGGCTCCCGTTGTCAATGCAGAGCTTGGCGTAACGGATCTGACCACCGAGCAGCTGACAGACATCTTCACCGGAAAGATCACCAACTGGAGCGAGGTGGGCGGTCCTGACGAGGATATCATGCTGGTAACAAGACCGAGCTCCTCCGGAACACGCGCACTGTTCAAGAACTGGGCTCTGGGCGGTGCTGAGGAGGCCTCCAACGAGGCACTGGAGACAGATGATTCCGGTACCCTTCTGCAGACGGTTCAGCAGAATGCCGGTGCCATCGGCTATGTCGCTCTGTCTTACCTGGTAGACAACGACAGCGTGGCAACCGTATCCATCGACGGCGTGGAGCCCTCTCTTGAGAACACCTACAACGGAACCTACAAGGTATGGGGCTT
>CAYXAN010000102.1:0-6663 GCA_964461705.1 uncultured Sarcina sp.
GGCTAACTCGTATTTGCTCATGTGCTGTACCTCCTTCTGGTCTCCGGCTCTTACCTTCTCAGTAAGAACAAGGATTGACAATTGCTTCCTCCCCCCGCGCCGCGCGGACGCAGCGAGGATGTGGATGGAATCCCACGGATGATCATCATACCACGGGTTTGCCGGAGGACGCAAGGAGATTTTGCGGCGCGGTCGCCGAGCCGGCCACTGCTCAGACGCCAACCGGCGACAGGGTGGCGGCAGGGTGTCCGTACTGCGGCTACTGCAGTTCTCCCAAGACCTCCCCGATGGGAGCGCTGATGACAAGATCCGCCTGCGCATCCCGCGCGGTGGCGCTCTTGTTGATCAGCACCAGCTTGCTGCCGTTATAGTAGTCGATGAGTCCTGCTGCCGGGTATACCACAAGGCTGGTTCCGCCGATGATCAGCACGTCCGCCTTTGCAATCGCCGCCACCGCCCGGTTCAGGATATCCATGTCCAGTCCTTCCTCGTACAGGACGACATCGGGTTTGACTCTCCCGCCGCATTTCGGACAGCGCGGAACGCTTTCCCCTCTCTCAAGCTGCTCCCTGACCGCTTCCACACTCTGAAATTCACCGCAGCTCTCACAGAAATTACGAAGAATGCTGCCGTGCAGCTCCAGCACATTCCTGCTGCCCGCCGCCTGGTGCAGACCGTCAATGTTCTGTGTGATCACAGCCCGAAGCTTTCCTTCCTGTTCCCACTGCGCCAGCTTCCGATGCGCTTTATTGGGCTTTGCATGTACAGCAGGGGTCAGAATTTTGTCCCGATAAAAACGAAAAAACTCCTCCGGCCTGTCCCGATAGAAGCTATGGCTCAAAATGGTTTCCGGCGGATAAGCATATTGCTGGTGATACAGCCCGTCTGTGCTGCGAAAATCCGGAATCCCGCTTTCCGTGGAAACCCCGGCGCCTCCGAAGAACACCACATTCGAGGAATCCCGAATCATTTCCTGCAGCTTCATTCGTTTTTCCTGCTCGTTCATCTGTCACCTCCGCCGCAGATGGAATTCCCTGCCTGCCGCAGCGTCATTGTCTCCGAAATGTCCAAAAGAAATAAAGCTCAGGTCGCCCAAGGCCTCGGACGGTTCAGGTCTCCCAGAGCTCCGGATGGCTGTCGTGATATTCGTTCAGATAATCCACCGCCTGCTGCAGCCCCTCCTCGGTAACCGGAAAATCCTTTCGTACCTTGGATTCCTCCGGAGCCGTCCGATAGCTGTCCGGCTCCGGCCAGACCGTCACCTGAAGCGTTGCCGCGCCCCGCTTCTCCGCCGGTGTGAAATGCACATTTTCCAAGGGCTCCCGGGCAATGCGGAAGCGCATTCCCCGATCACTGCCGAAATAAGCCTCTCCGTATTCATAATGGATCAGAGAAAACACATCCTTCGGTGCAACTGACATATCGCTTCTCTTTCCCTCAGATGCTGATGCGGCTGAGCTTCGGCTCATATCCGGCATCCTTCAATGCCTTCAGAATCTCGTTCTTGTGCTCGGTTCCGAACGCCTCCATGGTGATGGTCAGCTCCACAGCCGCATTGCGGTTGATGGATACGAACTGGTTGTGCTCCAGCTTGATGACATTTCCGTTTGCCTTCGCCACAACGCCTGCCACCTTTGTCAGCTCGCCCGGCTTATCCGGCAGCTGCACGGAGACCGAGAAGATGCGGTCCCGCATCAGCAGTCCCTGCTGAACCACAGAGCTCATGGTGATCACATCCATATTGCCTCCGGACAGAAGGCAGACCACCTTTTTCCCCTTGCAGTCAACATGCCGCAGCGCTGCCACCGTAAGAAGTCCGGAGTTTTCCACCACCATCTTGTGGTTCTCCACCATGTCCAGGAAGGCCTCGACCAGCTCCGCATCCGGCACCGTCACCACGCTGTCCAGGTTCTTCTGCAGGTAAGGAAATATCTTCGCCCCGGGTGTTTTCACCGCGGTGCCGTCGGCAATGGTATTCACCGTCGGAAGGGTGGTGACCTTTCCGTTCTTTAAGGAGGCCGTCAGGCAGGCTGCTCCCTCCGGCTCCACACCGATCACCTCGATGCGGGGATTCAGCAGCTTGGCCAGGGTCGAGATGCCGGTAGCCACTCCGCCGCCTCCCACCGGAACCAGAATCATGTCCACCAGCGGCAGCTCCTTGTAGATCTCCATGGCAATGGTTCCCTGGCCGGTGGCCACTGCAGGATCATCAAAGGGATGAATAAAGGTATATCCGTGCTCCTTCGCCAGCTGCAGTGCATGCTCGCAGGCCTCGTCGTATACATCTCCGTAAAGCACCACCTCTGCCCCCAGTGCCTTGGTCCGGTTGATCTTGATCAGCGGCGTTGCCGTGGGCATGACAATCACGGCCTTGCATCCGTAGGCCTTCGCCGCATAGGCGACCCCCTGGGCGTGATTGCCCGCGGAGGCGGTGATGAGTCCCTTTTCCCTCTCCTCCTTTGTCAGGGTGCTGATCTTATAATACGCACCGCGAACCTTATATGCGCCGGTTCTTTGCATGTTCTCGGGCTTAAGATAAACCTTTGCCCCCGTCATCTCACTGTAATAATCCGAAAAAATAAGATCCGTATTCAGCGTAACCTTCTGTACGATCTCACATGCCTTTTCAAATGCCTCGATTGTCAGCTGTTCCTTCTGTGCCATGCTCTTCTCTCTTTCCTCTTCTTCTAAAAATTCTCTGCGCGCTCTGCTCCCGTGCCCCGGACAGAGCCGGTACCTGCTGTATGCTGCGCACTGACAATGATACCACTAAAATTCCGATCGTACTCCGTTCCTTCGACAAACTGCCCGCAGTCCCGGATCTCTTCCCCCATGCGGATGATTTCCAGGCTGCGGCTCATTTCGGTGATCAGCCGGACCGCCAGAGGAAGCGCCTCCCGATACAGCTCGTCCAGTCTCTCCTCTGCCTCCTGGCAGGCAGGATCCGGCTCCTTGTTCATGATATGCGGATGAAGTGATTCGTATTTGCCCAAGAGCTTCAGGGCGCTGTACAGAAAATTTCTCTTTCCGTCACAGGGGCAGCGCAGAAGATGCTGCAGGAACACGCAGGATGTCATCGACTGCTCCACAATTCGGGCACTCACCTCCGGATAAAAGAGAGCAATGACCGCCGCTCCCTGCCGGGTCGGCCTGAATTCCCGCACCACATCCTCCTTGACCGGGTCGCGTCCCTCCCGGGCAATCAGCCGCCTGTCGTAGTCTCCCTCCAATGCTGCATGCGTGGTCACTCCCAAGGCGTCCGTCTCGTCAATGAATTTATGACAGGTGCTGTCCAGCGCATAATGACACAGCACGCCAAAAAGGTAGGCCTCTGCCGCCTCCTGCACATTGCCTTCTCCCTGCCCGGATAAAGACAGCTGCCGATACCGCTCCAGCGCTCCTTTGAAAAACGCGTGTCCCGACAGCTCATGCAGCCTTCCTCCGTATTTCGGAACCTCGCCCCAGGACAACGGATGATAGAAAAAGAAAATATCCGGTCCCTGGAAGCCGATGCGGAACAGGTCGCGATGCGCATCGGTACGCACCCGTATTTCCGGCGGCAGCTGCTGCTCCACTTCATTTCCGAACTGCTGATGTGTGTATATGGAAGGCATGCTGTTTCTCCTGAAGAAGTAAATGTTCAGCCTGAACAAATATCAAAAAATCCCCTGCAGCGCCGCATGGCGTTACAAGGGATTATACACCCATCTGTTCAGGGCAGGAAATTATTCACCGCAGTACTTCTTCAGCGTTGCGCGGACAGCGCCCTTCCCTGCAATCAGCTCTGCGAAATAAGACACCACCTTATCGGACAGCCCGACCTCCTCCAGATCTACACCGAAGATCTGCGCATTCTTCAAAAGCGGCAGGATTGTGCTGCGAATCTCTTCATGGGAAGGAACCTCGCCCAGCTTAAAGCCCGCGACATACTTCTGCACATCCTCCAGAAGCGGATCCGGAGACGGCTCAAAGGGCTCGCCCTTGTCATCCAGAGCCATCAGATAACGAAGCCACCCCGCCTGCACCAGAGGAACCATGTTCAAATCCGCCGCGTTCCGATTCGGATCTGCTACATAAGATTTAATGGTCTCACCGAAGCGGATTGCCAGCTTCTGAGAGGTGTCCGTTGCAATTCTCTGCGGGGTGTCCGGCATAAAGGGGTTGGGCACACGAACCTGCAGCACGGTGTCGATGAACTCCTTCGGGTTCAGAACGCCGGGATCCACCACAACCGGCAGTCCCTCCTGATAGCCAAGGACATTCACCAGATTGACCAGCTCACGATCCTTCATCTCATCCGAAATCTTCTCGTAGCCAAGGACACAGCCGTAGACAGCCAGTGCCGTATGCAAAGGATTCAGGCAGGTTGTCACCTTCATCTTCTCTACATTGTTGACTGTCTCGCGATCCGTGAAAATAACGCCCGCCTTTTCCAGCGGCGGCCGGCCGTTGGGGAACTTGTCCTCGATCACCAGATATTCGGTCTCCTCCGCATTGACAAAGGGCGCAACCCAGGTCTTCTTGGAGGTAACCACAGGGTCAAGATCCGCCAGACCGTCCTTGCGGAGCAATGCCTCCACCGACGCATCCGGCCGGGGAGTGATCTTGTCGATCATGGACCAGGGGAAGGAGACCTTGGACTCATCCTTCAGATAATTCTCAAAGCCCTCCTTCGCCAGTCCTGCCGCAATCCATGCCTGTGCAAAGGCCATCACGGCGCCATACAGCTTCTCCCCGTTATGGGAGCAGTTATCCGTGGACACCATGGCAATGGGCTTTTCACCTGCCAGGTAACGGGTGTACAAAAGGGAGGCCACCTTGCCGATGTAGCTCTGAGGCTTTTGGGGACCCGCCGCAAAATCCGCCGTCACCGCCGGAAGCTGCTCACCCTTTCCGTTGACAAGGCTATAGCCCTTCTCCGTCACCGTAAAGGTGCACAGCTGCAGCGAATCCTTTGCAAAAATCTCCTTGAGTCTTTCAAATTCCTTTTCGTTCTCTGAATCCAGAACGGTGGATTCCCCGATGGAGCCGATGACCGACTTCTCGACACTGCCGTCCGACTTCAGCGTAACCAGGACGGAAAGATTATCGTGGGGGCGATACTGCTTCTCGATGATTTCATAATCAAAGCCCTCGCACACGGTGATTCCCGTCTGCACTTTTCCGTCCTCCAGAAGCTTTTGTGCCAGATTTGCCTGAAATGCGCGGAAAATATTGCCTGCTCCGAAGTGTACCCAGGTCGGATTCTCCTTTGTTGCGGCAATCATCGCCGCGCGGTCATAGCCGGGAAGATGATATCCCTTTTCCTCCCATTCCTGTACGTTCTTCAGGCCTTCCTCAGATAGTTTCATGATGCCGTTTCCTCCCATTGTTTGACCGCGTATCATCCGCGAGCCTTCTTCTTGTCAATGGCTTCCCACAGTCCGCAGATATAGGCTGCCCCCAGTGCTCTGTCGTACAGACCGTAACCGGGCATGGCAACCTCGTCCCAGATCATGCGGCCGTGGTCAGGCCGGATCGGACCATCAAAGCCGATGTCATGCAGTGCCTTCACGATCTCATACATATCGAAGGTTCCGTCTGTGGACAGATGAGCGGACTCCTCAAAATTGGTGGGGGAGTTGAATTTCAGGTTGCGTACATGCGCAAAATGAATCCGGCCGGGCAGAGCGCGAATGATATCCGGAAGATCATTTTCCAGATTGGTTCCCAGGGATCCTGTGCAGAAGGTCACACCGTTGTGCACATCATCCACTGCCCTCATCATGCGGAGAATCTTCTCCTTCCCGGTGATGATGCGGGGCAGACCGAACACGCTCCATGCAGGATCGTCGGGATGAATCGCCATTTTGATGTCATATTTGCTGCAGACCGGCATGATGGCCTTCAGGAAATAGACCAGATTTGCAAAGAGCTTCTCCTCATCAATGTCCTGATACATTTCAAAGAGCTCCTTGATGTGCGCCATTCTCTCCGGCTCCCAGCCGGGCATCACGGTTCCGTTCATGCTGCCCTTGATGGAATTGAACATATCCGCCGGATCAATGGCATCGATGGCCTCCTGCGTGTAAGCCAGAACGGTGGAGCCGTCCGGTCTCACCCTGGCAAGCTCACTTCTGGTCCAGTCAAAGACCGGCATGAAGTTATAGCAAACCAGGTGGATATCCTCCTTGCCCAGATTTTCAAGGCACTGAATATAGGTCGCAATGTCCTTGTCCCGGTCCGCACCTCCGGTCTTGATGGCATCCGAAACATTGACGGATTCAATCCCGCTGATGTGCAGTCCCGCTGCCTCCACCTCTTCTCTGAGCGCATGAATCTCCTCCTGTGTCCAGAGATCTCCGGGCTGCTTGTCATAAAGTGTCGTGATAACGCCTGTCACATAGGCGGTCTGCCGGATTTGCTTGAGCGTAACGGTGTCGTATCCGGAGCCATACCAGCGCATTGTCATTTCCATGGTTGTAATCCCCCTTTCCTTCCTCAGGTGATGCTGTTGCATGCTCTTAGGTTAGCTGTTTCCCGGGCAAAATACCATTGAACGGTTTGTTGTTCATATTGTAAATATTGCTCTTTGTGTCTTCCCCGCCTATACTTATGGAAAACGGAGGTGCAAGCGTTTTCCTCGCCGGATCTTCGCTGCGAAGCAGCAGCCTTTCCTGCAGA
>CAYXAN010000103.1:0-6621 GCA_964461705.1 uncultured Sarcina sp.
GATCTCGTCCTTCGGAACCTTGCGGAGCTTCAGGCCGAATGCCATGTTGTCATAAACCGTCATGTGAGGATACAGAGCGTAGTTCTGGAATACCATGGCGATATCACGATCCTTCGGCTCCACATCGTTCATGACCTTGTCATCAATCTTGAGCGTACCGGAGGAAATATCTTCCAGACCTGCGATCATACGAAGAGTTGTGGACTTTCCGCAGCCGGAGGGTCCTACGAAGATGATGAATTCCTTGTCTTCGATCTCCAGATTGAAATCCTTAACCGCTTCAAAACCATTGGGATATCTCTTGTAAATATGCTCTAAGCTAAGACTTGCCATTTTCCATTTCCTCCTAATGCTGCGGAGAACTCTCCGCCCCGACGACTAAACCCAGTATAGAAAAAAGCGGTTCATCGCGCCATTGCACAAATCCACAAAAAAAATCCGGATTTGTGGTCAAGACTGCGTTCTGACGGCATCCCAAAACGTGCCTTTGTTCATTGTGTTTAATTTCAATAACTCTTCGTCGGCAAATTGCTTATCCTCCGAAACGGTCATTTGCCGAGTTTTTCGTTCAGATACCGGTACGCGTCCTCCACCTCTTCCTCGCTCTCCTCGACGGCAACCTCTTCCTTCTCGGGCTCAAAGCGCGAAAACGGCTTACTGATCAGGATGCAGGTCACATAACCGGGAACGGTGAAGCCAAACAGCAGCATAATAGGGAACAGCATCGGGATCGCCATCATGGAAATCACCAGCAGTGCCGCAGAGGCGAGCCAGACAAGACCGATCCCCAAAGTCCTCGGAAAATGTGCAATGGCGATCAGCATCGCGTTCTTTAATGTCGTCTTCACCTTATTGATGAAATGGCTCTGCAGCGGGAAGACCCACTGGCAAAAGAAGTACAGTGTCACCGACACGACCACCACCAGATATTTCAGCAGCTTCGGGAAGGAATCCGGTGCCTGATAAAACATCCAGAAATCCACGGCCAGCACTGCCGCCACCGCCAGCATGAGAAGCCATTCTGCGGTAGCCTGCAGGAAGTTGTTCCTGAACTGCTGAAAGAAGGGCTTTACGACATATCCCTCTTCCTTTCTCACCCACTTCAGCTCCACATAGTACATGGAAGAGAGCGCCGCTCCCGCCGTCACCACCGGGATGCACAAAACCAGCACCAGAAGATTCAGAATCATCATATCCGCCAGGCGGGACAGTCCCTGCATCACAGGGTTTTCCAAGTTGAATAATTTACCCATTTTGTCTTCCTTTCTTTCCTGCGCTGCTGTGTCTGTTACTTCCCCACCCCCGAAAACAGATTTTCCAGGAATTCATGAACCCTATCCTGCAGGATCTGAATCACGCTCTCCTGTATTTTGTCCGTTTCCTTCTGGATGGCATCCGTTACAGCATCCGTTGCCGCATCCCCCGCCTCTTGTACCTTCTGATTTACCGTCTCGGCCACTGCTTCCTTCACGCTCTCGAGCTGCTGCGTCACCGCCCGGTTTCCGGAAAGATCCGCCCAGATTCCAATGGGCGACAGCCCCATGGTCTCCAGCTGATTCAGCGCCTGCAGAAGGTACTCCCTCTCCTTCTGCAGGCCGGAGGACAGGCTTTCCTCCTCCGCGGTCTCCCCCGGAGCTGCCTCCTGTACCTCCTGCGGCTCTTCCAGCACTTCCTCCTGCGTTTGTATCTGCGTTTCCCCGCCGGCCTGCACCGCCGTTTCCGGAACCGCCGTAAGCAGCACCGCCGCCAGCAGCAGGCCGGCTCTCTTTAAGGGTTTCCCGTTCGATCTCTTCATCAGCTTCTCAGCAGATCTCTGCGCCATCGCTCATTTCCTTATCCGGCTCCGGTGTCATCAATGCCAGCTTCCCGTCCGCATCCTCTGCGCACAGGATCATGCCCTCAGACAACACTCCGGCCAGCTTTGCGGGCTTGAGATTGCAGACCACGGCAACCGTCTTGCCCACCATTTCCTCCGGCTCGTAGAACTTATGAATGCCGGACACAATCTGCCGAACCTCGCCGCCGATCCGAACCTGCGAGCACAAAAGCTTCTTGGAGCCCTTAACCGCCTCGCAATGCTCTACCCTGCCGACGCGAAGCTCAAGCCTTGCAAAATCATGGATGTCCACCTCCGGCTTATGCTCCGCAGGGACAGCCTCCGCAGGGACAGCCTTCGCAGCGAAGGCGCCCGCAGTGTCCTTAACCTCCTGCGCGGCAGCGCCTTCCTTCTTGCTGTCTCCCATCTCGCCCCGTGCGGCAGCGGCAGCCGCCTCCGCCTTCTGCTTCTCGACAATAACGGCAACCTTTGCCAGAATTTCCTTTTCATCCAGCCGTGCAAAAAGGATCTCCGGATCGGCCGTCACCCTGCTGCCGGACGGATACAGGCCAAAGCGTTCCAGCGTATCAAAATCACGGAGTGTGGTGTTCAGCTGCGCCGCGATCTTGTCTGCCGTTTCCGGCATGAAGGGCGCCAGCAGAGAGGTCCCCATCACAATCCCCTCCGTCAGGTTGTAAAGAACCGTAGAAAGGCGATCCTTTTTGGCATCGTCCTTAGCCAGAACCCAGGGCTCTGTCTCGTCAATATATTTGTTCAGCCGCTTGAACACCGTAAGAATTTCCTTGAGGGCATCTGCAACCCGCAGCTCCTCCATGTCCTCTTCCACCTTCGCATAGGCTCCGGTGACCACGGCCTTCAGCTCCTCGTCCACAGGCTCCGACACCTTCTTGTCCGTCACCACCCCGTCAAAATACTTGTTGCTCATGGAAATGGTGCGCTTGACAAGGTTCCCCAGTGTATTGGCCAGATCGGAATTGATCCGTTCCACGCAAAGCTCCCACGTAATGACACCGTCGTTCTCATAGGGCATCTCATGAAGGACAAAATACCGCACGGCATCCACGCCGAACAGCTCGGCCATATCGTCCGCATAAATCACGTTGCCCTTGGTTTTGGACATCTTCTCGCCGCCCTGCAGAAGCCACGGGTGTCCGAAGACCTGCTTGGGCAGAGGCTCCCCGAGTGCCATCAGGAAAATCGGCCAGTAAATCGTGTGGAAGCGGATGATGTCCTTGCCGATCAGGTGCAGATCCGCCGGCCAGTACTTTCGATACATCTCCGACGACGTGCCCTCGGCGTCATAGCCGATGCCGGTGATGTAGTTGGTCAGCGCATCCAGCCATACGTAGACAACATGCCCCGGATCAAAATCCACAGGAATTCCCCACTTGAAGCTGGTGCGTGACACGCACAGATCCTGCAGCCCCGGCAGAAGGAAATTGTTCATCATCTCATTCTTGCGGGATACCGGCTGAATGAACTCCGGATGCGTATTGATGTGGTCGATGAGACGCTGCGCATATTTCTGCATTTTGAAGAAATACGCATTCTCATTTTCCTCATGCACCGTGCCGCCGCAGACCGGACACTTGTCATTGTCCACAATCTGGGAAGCCGTGTAGAAGGCCTCGCACTCGGTGCAGTACATTCCCTTGTACTGACCAAGGTAGATGTCGCCCTGGTCATACAGCTTTTTGAAAATCTTCTGCACCTGACGCTCGTGATCCTCATCCGTCGTGCGGATGAACCGGTCGTAGGAAATGTTCATGCCGTCCCAGATCCCGCGGATCTGCGCCGCAACCTCATCCACGAACTCCTTGGGTGTTTTGCCGGCTCTGGCTGCCCGCTCCTCGATCTTCTGCCCGTGCTCATCGGAGCCCGTCTGGAAGTGCACATCATAGCCGTCCGCACGCTTATACCGCGCGATGCTGTCCGCCATGATGATCTCATAGGTGTTGCCGATGTGCGGCTTGCCGGAGGTATAGGCAATGGCCGTCGTAATGTAATAGGGTCCCTTGTTCTGCATTTGCTCCTCGTCTCCTTTTGCCCCTGCACAGCCTCTCGCCGTGCAGACTTGATTCCGCCCAATCTGCAGGGAAAGCAATTCCCGACCGTCCTCCCCGTGCGGCGTTCCTTCCCTTTAATATGTAATGACCTCGCAGCCGGTATCCGTCACCAGCACCTGCACCTCTCTTTGTGCAGAGGGCTTGCCGTCCGCGGTATAGATGGACCAGCCGTTGTCCTCATCCTGATAAATTTCATCCGTTCCCATGTTGACCATGGGTTCAATGGTAAAGCACATCCCAGGCACCATCAGCATTTCCGTCCCCGGTCTGGATACGTAGCTGACATAGGGATCCTCATGAAATTCCAGCCCGCAGCCGTGTCCTCCGATCTCCTTTACGATGGTGTATCCGTTATCCAATGCATGCTGGTGCACCGCGTGCCCCATGTCGCCCATAAACGTCCACGGCTTCACCATCTCAATGCCCTTTTCCACGCATTCATAGGTGACCCTTACCAGCTTTTTCCAGTCCTCCCGGACATCACCCAGCATATACATGCGGGAGGAATCCGAGAAATAGCCGTTCAGAATGGTCGAGCAGTCCACGTTGACGATGTCCCCGTCCTTCAGCACCACGTCCTTGCTCGGAATCCCGTGACAAACCTGATCGTTGACAGAGGTGCAGACGCTCTTGGGATATCCCTCATAGTGGAGATCCGCCGGGATGCCGCCCATCTTGACGGTGGTATTGTACACGATATCATCAATTTCCTGCGTCGTCATGCCGACATGAATCCGCTCCTGCACCTCGTCCAGTACTGCGATGTTGATCTTTGCGCTGGCCTTGATTCCCTCCACATCCTTCGGTGTCTTTATGATGCTGCGGTCCGGAACGATGTGCCCCTGCAGCTCATATTCGCGGATTCTGTCATCAAAATTCATGTGGCAGGTCTTATATTTTCTGCCGCTTCCGCACCAGCAGGGTGCATTCCGATCCGGCTTTGCCATATGCTGTACCATATTGCTTGCTTCTCCCTCTTTTCTCATCCGGTCTTCTCTCCTGCAAAGGGAAGGCTACCGCTCCAGACAGCCCTGCGGATTCTGTCGAAAATGCTTCATAAAGTCGGATGTATTTGCCGCAATATCCCCCCGGTAAACCGCCGACCCTGCCACAATGACATTGGCCCCGGCCCGGATCACCACATCCACGTTATCCCTTGTGATTCCGCCGTCCACCTCAATATCCGCGTCCAGTCCCCTGTGATTCAGCAGCCTCCTTGCCTCCTCAATTCTGTGCGTGCTGGCCTCCAGATACTTCTGTCCTCCAAAGCCCGGCTCCACCGTCATGACAAGGAGCATATCAACGGCTTCCAGATACGGCGCCGCAGCCGCAACCGGCGTAGCCGGCTTAATGGCCATGCCGACACGCTTCCCTTGCCCGCGAATGGCGGCGATGACCGCATCCGGATCCTCGGTCGCCTCCAGATGAAAGGTGATGCCGTCCGCGCCGCACCTTGCAAAATCCTCGATGTACCGTTCCGGCTTCGTCACCATCAGATGAACGTCCAGAAACTGATCCGTTCCCCTGCGAACGCAGCTTAACACCGGCATTCCAAAGGAAATGGACGGAACGAACACCCCGTCCATCACATCCACATGTACCCAGGGAGCGCCGGCACGCGCCGTTTCCCGGATCTGTTCCCCCAGACAATTAAAATCCGCCGCCAAAATCGATGGAGATAGCTTTAACATGTTGTTCTCATTCCCCTGCTGCTTTGTTGTTCCACGGCCGGGCACCGGGCATAACGTCATGCGCTCCTTCCCCTTGCGCATGCACGTCAGGTCCGCTTTGCACAGCCCGATAGTCCGCGGCTCCTGTGACAGAACCGCGGACTGCATTCATCATCTGCCGCCGCCCAAATTTCGATGCGGCCGACTTAGGGAAACGCTGATTAAAGCGTTTCCCTCGCCGGATTTGCGCTGCGAAGCAGCATCTTCCCTTGCAAATCCGTGCGATCCACCGGAGGTTGCTAAGGAAACGCTGATGGAATCAGTGCTTCCTCAGCCCTTGACAAAGGCCAGTGTCTTTGCCGCGATGCCGGCCCCGTCCAGCCCGTATTTGGCCACCAGCTGACCGGCCGTTCCGGATTCGCCGAAGCAATCCTCAATGCCGACACGGCACAGTCTGGTGGGAAGCTTCTCGGAAAGAGCCTCTGCCACGGCTCCGCCAAGGCCGCCGATGATGCTGTGCTCCTCTGCCGTGACCACCCTTCCGGTCTTGGCTGCGGAGGCCAGAAGAAGCTCCTCATCCAGAGGCTTGATGGTGCAGATGTTGATGACCTCTGCGTCGATTCCCTCTCCCTTGAGCGCCTCTGCCGCGTCCAGTGCGGCGGCAACACAGATACCGGTTGCCACGATGGTCACATCCTTGCCTTCCTTCAGGAGCTTGCCCTTTCCGATCTCGAAGTGATAGTCCGGATCGTTGAAGACCGGAACGGCATAGCGTCCGAAGCGCATATAAACCGGCCCCACATAATCGGCCGCCGCCTTGACGCAGGCCCGTGCCTCCACGTCATCCGAAGGACTCATGACGACCATTCCCGGAATGGTTCTCATCAGTGCGATATCCTCATTGCATTCATGGCTCGCACCGTCCTCGCCTACCGTAATTCCGGCATGGGTTGCCCCGATCTTGACATTCAGATGCGGATATCCGAAGGAATTTCTCACCTGCTCGTAGGCACGCCCCGCCGCAAACATGGCAAAGGTGGAGGCAAAC
>CAYXAN010000104.1:0-6583 GCA_964461705.1 uncultured Sarcina sp.
ATTCCGGATATGCAAGGGAAGAGGGCAAGACCATACAAAGGGTTCTTACAGAAATTCTCAGAGAACGCTGCGACATGGATTGTACCATCACCATGGACTGTGATCTCCCGGTGCGGAAAAGGGCGAAGGCTTTGCTGGATGACGCAGCGCCGGCAGGGGGAACCGCCTCCAATGCATTAAAGAAAGCAGAACGAGGCCAAGGTGCAGATGCTCCGCTGCCGGCAAAGCCCCCCGTGGATTCTCTTTCGCGGGCAGCGGATGAAAAGGCGCCCGGGAGCTTTGGGAGTGTCGGTTCTTCGGCAGGCGGTGCGGACAAAAAAGGAAGCGGCAGAAAATCCTTCGGCAGCAAGTCCGGTGACAAAAGCGATAAAAATATGCGCGGTTTTCTTCGCTCTCATCGGCCGGATGTGATCTTCGGCAGGGATTTTGAGGATGAGGCCATATCGATTTCAGACATTCTGGGGGAGATGGGGGAGGTTACCATTCGCGGAAAAATCATGATGAGCGAAAGGAGAGACATCCGAAACGAAAAGTCCATTCTCAAATTTACACTGACGGACTTCACGGATTCCATTGCAGTAAAGGTTTTTGTCCCAACCGTTTATGCAGATCAGATGATGCAGCGGCTGCAGCCGGATGCCTTTGTCAAGGTGAAGGGCTTCACCAAGGAGGACAGCTTTGAGCACGAGATCACGGTGACATCTCCGACGGGCATCATGGAAATCCCTTCCTTTGAAACCAAAAGGAAGGATCATTACGAGAAGAAACGGGTAGAGCTCCACATGCACACAAAGATGAGTGACATGGACGGAGTTTCCGAATGCAAGGATCTGGTAAGAAGAGCATATGACTGGGGGTGGCCGGCGGTTGCCGTCACAGATCACGGAAACATACAGGCCTTCCCGGATGCCAACCACCTGGTGGAGAGCCTTTATGCAAAAGATTGTGAGAAACGAAAAGGGCAGGGACTTCCCTGCCTTGACCGTCAGCAGTTCTTCAAGGTGATCTACGGGGTGGAGTGTTATCTTGTGGATGACCTTAAAAAGATGGTTACCTTCGGCAGGACAGGGGAGGATTCTGCCTTCCGTCCAATCTCAGAGCAGGAGGAGAGGTCACCGGAATCCTACAGGATAAAGAACGGAAATTATGTCATTTTCGACATTGAGACCACGGGCTTTTCCCCGGAGCGAAACCGTATCATCGAGATTGGCGCTGTCCGCTACGAGGGAGGAAAAAAGACCGGAGATTTTTCAGAATTTATCAATCCAAAGGTCCCGATTCCTTTTCGCATTACGAAGCTCACCAGCATTACGGATGAGATGGTGCTGCCGGCAGAAACGATTGACCGGGTGCTGCCGCGCTTTCTGGAGTTTTGCCGCGGCTGTGTACTGGTCGGACACAATGTGGGCTTTGATATCAGCTTTATTCAGAAGAATGCGAAGGATTTGGGGCTTCCCTGTCCTTACACCACAATTGACACCGTGGGCATGGCCAGGGTTATGCTGCCGGGGCATAAGTCCTACAATCTGGATGCCGTCGGGAAGCTGTTGAATGTGGTAAATCCGCATCACCACCGTGCGGTGGATGACGCAGCCACGACAGCGGACATCTTTATCAGACTGCTGGACATGTTCATGGCCAAGGGAGTTCAAACCTTAGGCGAAATGAATGAGCTGGCGGCAGAGGATCCGGATGCGATCCGACGCCTTCGGCCGTATCATTGTATTCTGCTGGCAAAAAATGTTACAGGGCGGACCAATCTGTACCGCCTGATCAGTGAATCCCACCTGACGTATTTTTATCAGAAGCCGAAGATTCCCAAGACGCTTTTGATGAAATACAGGGAGGGGCTGATTGTCGGGTCGGCCTGCGTTATGGGAGAGCTGTACCAGGCCATTCTGGATGAAAAGAGCGAGGAAACGCTGGCGGGGATTGTAAACTTCTATGATTATCTGGAGATTCAGCCAAGGGGGAACAATGAGTTCCTCATTGCCTCAGAGCGATACGAAAATATCCACAGCATGGAGGATATTCTTGAGATCAACCGCAGGATTGTCCGGCTGGGGGATCAGTACGGAAAGCCGGTGGTGGCGACAGGGGATGTGCATTTTCTGGATCCGGAGGATGAGATTTACCGTTCCATCATTCAGGACAGTATGGGGATGAATCAGGAGGAGAAGCCGGCACCGCTGTATTTGAAGACAACGGATGAAATGATGGAGGAGTTTTCCTACCTTGGAACGGCGAAATGCGAAGAGGTGGTCATCACCAATCCGCAGAGGATCGCAGATCGGGTGGATGCCATTTCGCCTGTGCGGCCGGACAAGTGCCCGCCGGTGATTGAAAATTCGGACGGGCAGCTCAGGGAGATCTGTTATCGGCAGGCACATAAGATGTACGGCGATCCGCTGCCGAAGACCGTGGCGGACCGGTTGGAGCGGGAGCTGACGTCCATCATCAAAAACGGCTATTCCGTCATGTACATCATCGCACAGAAGCTGGTGTGGAAATCCAACGAGGACGGCTATCTGGTGGGCTCCCGGGGGTCTGTGGGCTCCTCCTTTGTAGCCACCATGGCAGGGATTACGGAGGTAAATCCGCTGGCGCCGCACTATTACTGTGAAGCGTGCCACTATTCGGACTTTGATTCGGAGGAGGTCAGATCCTATGCGGGACGCTGCGGGGTGGATATGCCGGTGAAGATGTGCCCAAGGTGCGGAAAGGAGCTGGTGCGGGCGGGCTTTGACATCCCCTTCGAAACCTTTCTTGGCTTTAAGGGGGACAAGGAGCCGGATATTGACCTGAACTTTTCCGGAGAGTATCAGTCCAAGGCGCATGCATATACAAAGGTTATTTTTGGACACGAACAGACCTTCAAGGCGGGAACCATTGCAACCGTGGCGGATAAGACAGCCTATGGCTATACCCTTGGCTACTGCGAGCATCGCGGGATCGTCAAGAGAAGATCCGAGATGGAGCGTCTGGCCAAGGGCTGTACCGGGGTGCGCCGTTCCACAGGACAGCATCCGGGAGGAATCGTGGTTCTGCCGATCGGAGAGGAAATCAACACCTTTACGCCGGTTCAGCATCCTGCCAACGACATGACAACCAATATTGTCACCACACATTTTGATTACCATTCCATTGACCACAACCTTCTGAAGCTGGACATCCTGGGGCATGATGATCCCACGATGATTCGTATGCTGCAGGATATGACGGGGGTTGATCCGATTCAGCTGCCGCTGGATGATCCGGGGGTGATGCAGCTTTTTACCGGTCTGGAATCTCTGCAGATTACACCGGAGCAAAACGGAGGAATCAAGGTGGGCACACTGGGCGTCCCGGAGTTCGGAACGAAATTTGTTATGGGTATGCTTCAGGATACCAAGCCGTCCACACTGTCCGAGCTGATTAAGATTTCCGGCCTGTCTCACGGGACAGATGTGTGGCTGGGCAATGCATCGGATCTGATCGCATCGGGGACCTGTACTTTGTCCACCTGCATCGGCTGCCGGGATGACATCATGACCTATCTGATCAACATGGGCGAGGATCCCTCCATGGCCTTCAAAACCATGGAATCCGTACGTAAAGGAAAGGGATTGAAGCCGGAAATGGAAGAGGCGATGCGGGCGGCCGGCGTTCCGGAATGGTATCATGATGCCTGCCTGAAGATCAAATACATGTTCCCTAAGGGACATGCCGCAGCGTATGTGATGATGGCTCTGCGTATTGCGTGGTTCAAGGTGCATGAGCCGCTGGCATATTACTGCGCTTACTACACCATTCGCGCAAAGGCCTTTGATTACGAAATGATGGCGCAGGGACAGCAGCATTTGCTGGAATGCATGCAGGAATACCGGTCTCGCGACAAGCTGACAGCGGCAGAAGAGGCACAGCTGGACGATGCATTGGTGGTGCGTGAAATGTATGCCAGAGGAATTGAATTTACGCCGATTCAGCTGGGAACTGCTCACGGAAGGGCATTTCGGATCGTGGACGGGAAAATTATGCCGTCCTATACGTCCATTCACGGAATGGGCGCCAACGCGGCGGATGCGCTGGAGGAGGCCTGCAAGGGGGATCCCTTTGTGTCTCAGCAGGACATCCGTGAGAGAGCCAAGGTGTCGCAGACCATCCTGGAAAAGATGAATGAGCTGGGACTTTTGGGGGAGCTGCCTGAGTCGAATCAATATTCGATTTTTGATTTGATGAAATAAGAGTCTTGCCGGAAAAGTCAGAAAACAGGACAAATATTACGTCTATAAAAAAACGCTTGCACGGTTCCGGATCCTATAGTATTATTCTTCTTGTCTCACGGAGAGGTAAGTTTCCGAAAGACAGGAAGATATGGCTCGTTGGTCAAGAGGCTAAGACGCTGCCCTCTCACGGCAGAATCATGGGTTCGATTCCCGTACGAGCTATGTATGAGAGCTGATCTTATGATCAGCTCTTTTTTCATATATGCCATACCGGGACAAATCAGGACGTATCTTGGGACAATGCCTTTTGCCCCTAACATCAACAGATGTCATATCGGGAGAATATGATGGACACACGTATCATTGAATTGAAGAAGACAATTCTGGAAGACAACGACAAGGACGCGGAAAGGCTGCGGGAGGAAACCGGAAAGGAGCATTTCAGCTATCTGAATGTGATGTCCTCTCCGGGGGCGGGGAAGACATCGACGATACTGGCCGTCCTGAGAGTCCTTGGTGACCGACTTCGCTGCGGTGTCATGGAGGCGGATATCGATTCGGCTGTGGATGCGGATACCATACGAACGGCGGGGTATCCCTGTGTGCAGCTCCACACAGGAGGGATGTGCCACCTGGACGCACAGATGTCCAGGCAGGGAATCGCCGCTCTGCAAAGGGAGCTGGAACGGGAGTGCATAAAGGTACAGGGAGCAGATTCGGACGCCGGGAAGGTGCGGATGGATCTGGTGATTCTGGAAAATGTGGGAAATCTTGTATGTCCTGCGGAGTTTGACACCGGAGCGGATCTGAATCTGGTTATTCTCTCTGTTCCGGAGGGAGATGACAAGCCGCTCAAGTATCCGCTGATGTTCGAAAAGGCAGACGTGATTGTGCTGAATAAGACAGACGCGCTTCCTGCATTTGATTTTGACATGAAACAGTTCGAGGAATATGTGCGCCTTCGGAATCAGCACGCCCCCATTTATCCTGTCAGTGCTAAGACAGGAGAGGGCATTGCAGAGCTGGCCGATCGGATTGCAGAGCACGTAAAAGGAAGAACAAAGGGAGAGGAAAACAATGGCAGTGCGCGTGATTGAGGTCAACCGGAGTGTGTACGAAGAAGGAGAACGGCTGGCGGAAGCGATTCGGGACGGCCTTCATCAAAGGGGCATTTTTCTTCTCAATGTGATGGCTTCTCCGGGGGCGGGCAAAACCAGTATCCTGATGAGGACGATCCGAATGCTGAAGGATCGATATTCCATCGGCGTTATGGAGGCGGATATCGATGCGACGGTGGACGCAGACCGACTGCAGAAAGAAGGGATTTATTCCGTTCAGATTCACACCGGCGGGGAGTGCGCCGTGACGGCCGGGATGACAAGGCAGGCACTGGACGTTATGGAGAAGGAGGCCGGGGAGAATGCGGCTCTTCCGGAGCTTCTGTTTCTGGAAAATGTGGGGAATCTTGTGTGCCCGGCGGAGGAGGATGTCGGAGCATCCGCCGGCATTGAAATCCTCTCCATCCCGGAGGGGGATGACAAGCCGCTCAAATATCCGTTGATGTTTCAGGTAACGCAGGCGGTCCTTATCAATAAGACGGACACACGGGAATATTTTACCTTCGATGATGATGCCGTGGTTCGCCGCATCCATGCACTGAATCCGGATACGAGGATCTTTTTTGTCAGCGCGAAAACAGGAGAGGGCTTTGAAGAATGGGTGCAATGGCTGACGGAGCAGGTGGACAGCTGGAAAAAACGTTAGCGATGCATCTATCGGCGGCAGACAGCGGTATCAGAGCAGTGCGTGCCGCTTTCATCAGCGTTTCCCTAAGAGAGGAATTCCAACATGGCAAATAAAGTATTTGATTTCAGCGCGGCGCCGAATGAGGCGAAGGAAGATTCAAAGACAGCAGTCAGCAGATCAGAGACTCGAACGTACGTGACCTTCCGTTCCGATGCACAGGAAGCGGATGCAGAGCACCCGCTTCTTGTGCTGTGCAACGAACGTCAGCAGCTTCGGCATCACACCAGCGGGAGCTTTGAGATTCCGCAGAAACGGACCTCCTTTCATTTCATGGCGAACGGAACACCGGCAGAGGCGGACATTGCGGAAATTGATGAGCGGTTTGAGGATCTGATCCGATGGATCGGCGACAACCGCATCAACGTGCGTTTGTCCGGCAGAGTGACGGAAAGAGGCTACTGCGTCTATAAGATTCGTGAGGTGGACTCCGGCGGAGAGACCAAGCTTTCGGCAGAGGATGGCTTTCTTCAGTATGCTATCGCCAGGCTTCTGGCTGCAAAGGCACCGGCAGAGGCGCCGGATGAGGACAATGAGGAGATTGAGGGCGATGACATGAAGCTGACCAGTCTCCA
>CAYXAN010000105.1:0-4139 GCA_964461705.1 uncultured Sarcina sp.
CGGCTCCTTCTCGGTCCCGTCGAAATTATCCACAAAGTCTATGGTGTCCTTATTGATGTCCGCCATCATTTCCGTGGATATTCTGGTCAGCCTTGCCTCGGTATACCGCATGGCTGCGGCACCGTCGCCGTCCACGGAGCCGAAATTTCCGTGACCGTCCACCAGACAATATCGCATTGACCAGGGCTGCGCCATATAAACCAGGGCACCATAGATGGAGCTGTCTCCATGCGGATGGTATTTACCCATGGTGTCGCCGACAATACGCGCACATTTACGGTGCGGCTTATCCGGCGTGTTTCCCAGCTCACTCATGGCCCAGAGGATCCGCCTCTGCACCGGCTTCAAGCCGTCCCGTACATCGGGAAGTGCCCTCTGTACAATGACGCTCATAGCGTAATCAATATATGAACTACGCATGGTTTTGTTCAGATCCACATCCCGGATTCTTGTGTCAAATACGTTGTCTTCCATGAGACTCCTTACTGTACTTTGCGTTGACCGTTACACATCCAGATTCTGCACAAATCTTGCATTTTGCTCGATAAATTCGCGCCGGGGCTCCACCTGATCTCCCATGAGAGTGGTAAAGGTCAGATCCACCTCCGATTCGCTTTCTTCATCAATGCTGACTCTCTTTAAGATTCGGGTCTTCGGATCCATGGTGGTTTCCCACAGCTGATCCGGATCCATCTCTCCCAATCCCTTATAACGTTGAATACGGTTGCTGTTGTCCCTTCCCACCTCATTCAGGATGCCGTTCAGCTCCTCATCGCTGTAGGCATACCAGACCTTTTTGTTTCTCTCAAGCTTATACAGCGGCGGCATAGCCAGATATACATGCCCCTGCCGGATCAGCTCCGGCATGAACCGATACAGGAAGGTCAGCATCAGCGTATCGATATGTGCTCCGTCCACATCGGCATCCGTCATAATGATGATCTTGTCATAGCGAAGCTTTTCGATCTTAAACTCATCATGGATTCCGGTCCCGAAGGCCGTGATCATCGCCTTGATCTCCTCATTGGCATAGATCCGATCTTCTCTGGCCTTTTCCACATTCAGAATCTTACCGCGAAGAGGCAGAATCGCCTGCGTTGCACGGCTTCTTGCACTTTTTGCAGAGCCGCCTGCCGAATCTCCCTCCACCAGAAAAATTTCACAATTTTTCGGATCCTTGTCAGAACAGTCCGCCAGCTTACCGGGAAGAGCCATCGTCTCCAGCGCAGTCTTTCGCCTTGTCAGATCCCTTGCCTTTCTGGCGGCTTCTCTGGCTCGCTGCGCCAGCTGTGCCTTATCGCAGATGATTTTCGCAATCGCGGGGTTCTGCTCCAGATAATAGGTCAGCTTCTCGCTGACCACCGAATCCACCGCGCCTCTGGCCTCAATGTTGCCGAGCTTCTGCTTGGTCTGTCCCTCAAACTGAGGATCCTCCACCTTGACGGAAATAATGGCCGTCAGACCCTCGCGGATATCCTCGCCGGACAGATTGGAATCGCTGTCCTTCAGAATCTTATTCTTCCTTGCGTAGTCATTAAAGGTCTTTGTGACCGCATTATGAAAGCCGGTCAGGTGCATGCCGCCCTCCGGCGTATTGATGTTGTTGACAAAGCTGTATTCCGAAACGTTATACGCATCGTTGTGCTGCATGGAAACTTCCACGTAGACATTGTTCTTCGTTCCGTCAAAATACAGGATTTCATCATATAACGGTGTCTTGCTGCGGTTCAGGTAAGCCACATATTCCTTGATGCCGCCTTCGTAATGGAAAATTTCACGTCTTGGCTCACCGCTTTCTGTCTTTCCCTCCTCGCGAAGATCCACCAGAGATATCTTCAAACCCTTTGTCAGAAACGCCATCTCGCGAAGTCTGGTTCGAATGATGTCATATTCGTAAACCGTCGTTTCCTGAAAAATTTCCGGATCCGGCTGGAAGGTGACACTGGTTCCGGTATCCTTCGGGTCGCATTGCCCGATAACCTGGAGCTTTCCCTCCGTGTGTCCGCCGTTGACGAAACGGATCTGATGAATCTTTCCGCCCTGCCGCACGGTCACCTCCAGCCAGGTGGAAAGGGCATTCACCACAGAGGCTCCCACGCCATGAAGACCGCCGGAAACCTTATAGCCTCCGCCGCCGAACTTTCCGCCGGCATGAAGAATGGTGTATACCACCTCCACGGCCGTCTTGCCGGTTTTGTGGTTGATGCCGACCGGAATGCCCCGGCCGTTATCCGTAACGGTGATGCTGTTGCCGGGATTAATGGCAACCTCAATGTGAGTGCAGAAGCCCGCCAGTGCTTCATCAACGGAATTGTCCACAATTTCATATACCAGATGATGAAGTCCCCGGGAGGAGGTGGTTCCGATATACATTCCGGGTCTCTTTCGAACGGCCTGCAGCCCCTCCAGAATCTGGATGTCATCTGCTGTATATGAGCCTACCTCTTTGGTATCCTTGACATTATCATCCTTATATTCCCTGTTGTTTTCAGCGTAATCCGACACATAATCCGTCCCGGCGTCTTCGGAATCCACGCCCTCGGCCGCCCTGGCCTTTGCGTCCTCCTGTGCTGCCTGTAACAGGTTTTTGATTTCCTCTGCTGCCATTATCTCTCCCCAGCTTCCTGATTTGTTTCAACCACCTGTCCCTTTTGAATACAATACAAACGGTCAATGGCAAATCGATTGTTCACAAATTCGTCTAATCCGGTACACGTGATGAAGGTTTGAATGCCTCCGAGCGAATTGAGAAGATAATTCTGCCGGTTGGTATCCAGCTCAGACAGTACGTCATCCAGCATCAGGACCGGTTCCTCTCCGATCATGCGCTTCACAAGCTCCAGCTCGGACAGCTTCAGGGAAAGGGCACAGGTCCTTTGCTGTCCCTGCGAACCGAACCGCCGAAGATCAATTTCATCACAGATGAAGGAAACATCATCCTTGTGAGGTCCTACTGCAGTGGAGCCGATATATTTTTCCCTTTCCCTCATGCGGCGCAGCTCATCGCCAAAACAATCCGCCTCCGTATTCGGTTCATAGGAGAGGGAAAGATGCTCCGCTCCGCCGGACAGCTTTCCATGCATTTCCCGAATGATTTCATTCAAATCACGGATGAATTCCGTTCTCCTTCGAATGATGCGGGTTCCGTATTCGAGCAGCTGGTCATTCCAAAGATCTATGGTTGACTCCAGAGACGGCATGTCCAGAATCTGCCGCAGCAGCTTATTGCGCTGCTCCACCACCTTGTTGTATTGATTCAGATCATGGAGATAGGACTTGTCCAGCTGACACAGCTCCATATCCATGAAACGTCTTCTCTGAGAAGGACCGTCCTTGACGATGGATAAATCCTCGGGAGAAAAGAACACAATGTGCAGAAGACCGATCAGTTCAGAGGCCTTTCGGATCCTCTGTCCGTTGATGGCGATTCCCTTTGCCTTCCCCTTCCGCAGGTGAAGATCCACCTGATAATCGATTCCGCCCTTGATGATGACGCACCGGATATGTCCCTCGCTGCAGCCGAAACGAATCAGATCCTTATCAAAAACGCCCCGATGAGACTTTGTGGTGGCCACAAGATACAACGCTTCGAGAATATTTGTTTTTCCTTGGGCGTTATTACCATAGAGTATGTTGGTTCCTTCCGAATACTCCATGGAAAGAGCTTCATAATTTCGATAATCCGCCAGTCGTAAGGACTGAATATACATAGATTCAATCTGCCTCTGCGGGAGCCTGCACCATAAATGCTTCTCCCTCTGTCTCTACCGTATCCCCATTGCGAAGCTTCCTGCCGCGGCGGGTTTCCACCTCACCGTTTACCCTGACCTTTTCCGCCTCGATCATGAGCTTGGCATCTACGCCGGAGGAAGCAATGCCCGCCAGCTTCAACGCCTGGCCTAATTTGATAAATTCATCCCGAATGGTTACCGTTTTCATAATTTTCCCGATTTTATCCGCCTTCGGACCTTGCCGCGTGCTGTGTTTCATCTGAGTGAGTGCTGACTTTGGTACGCTCAGCACCAAATCTCGTAAATGCTTCGCATTTCCTCGCTTTGGTACGCCAGAGGTCCTTCGGACCTTGGCCGCGTGCTGTGTTTCATCTGAGTGAGTGCTGACTTTGGTACGCTCAGCACCAA
>CAYXAN010000105.1:4239-6541 GCA_964461705.1 uncultured Sarcina sp.
AATGCTTCGCATTTCCTCGCTTTGGTACGCCAGAGGTCCTTCGGACCTTGGCCGCATAGCAGTTTCATAAGAGGAATCGACCATAAATGGTCTCTCCTCTTACGCAACTGCTATGTGCTGAGCGTTTAAAAGTTTATAAAATTCACCGGGAGGACCAGGTAGCAGTAGGTCAGATCATCCCGTATAAAGGCGGGGGCGCGTTGGGAGAGGAGATAGATGTCGATCTCTTCTCCGTCGATGACCCGGATGGCGTCGATGAGGAACTTGGGATTGAAGCCGATGTTCATATCCCCGCCTTCTTTTTCAATCGCAATCGTTTCATTCATGCTGCCAAGGGTTGTATTGATCTTCAGCTGCATCAATCCTTCTGTGATCATCAATATGATGGGTTTTTTGTCCTCTTCCTTTACCAGCAGAGTGGCACGCTCCAGGCTGGAGAGAAATTCCTGACGATTGATATGTATATGCGTCTCATAATCACTGGAAATCATCTGATCCACACTGAAATATTCCCCTTCAATCAGTCTGGACACGACGATGGTGTCGTCAAATTCAAAGAGCGTATGTCTCTGCGTAAAATAAATGTGTACCGTTTTCTCCAGATCCCCATTCAGGACCTTGCTTACCTCCAGTAATGTTTTCCCTGGAATAATGACCTTACAATTGTCATAGGACTGTTTGAGCTCCACCGTGCGGATGGAAATACGATGACCGTCCAATGCCACAACACGCAGATTATTGTTGTGAATTTCAAATAATTCGCCGGTCATCATCTTATTGCTTTCACTGGTGGAAATGGAAAAGATGGTCCTTGCGATGACGTCCTTCAGTGTGAACTGCGACATCTCAATCCCGTAGGACCGATCAATGTCGGGAAGGTAGGTGAATTCGCCTCCGTCCTTTCCGAGAATATTGAAATTCGCCTTTCCGCATTTGATCAGAACCTTCTCACCATCTGTCGCAAGATTTACTAGCCCGTCCGGAAGCTTTCTGACAATATTTGAGAAGATACCCGCATCGATGGCAATGACGCCGTGTTCCTGAATGGTGCCGTTGACCACCGTTTCGATGCCCAGCTCCGTGTCATTTGCGATCAGACGAATCTTTTCTGTCGAAGCGTCCACCAGAATACACTGTAATATTGCCATGGTCGTCTTTCCGGGGACTGCTCTGGAAACGATATTGACGCCCGCGATCAATTCATTTTTATCAATCTGTAATTTCATGCCTGTGTCCTTTTATATGTAGCTGTACATTAGCCCCTCAGATTCATCTGCCTCACGGAATATACTGCGAAAAGGAAGCAAATGTGAATTCTTAGGTGAAATCGTCGCAACAGGGTCATATCTGCTGCCTGTGCCGCTGCGATGTGGTGGGAAGTTATAAAAAGAATAGATTCGTAGCAGTACATCGTAGTGGATGGTGAAATGAGGATAACCTTCTAAATTGTATCAAAAATGCCCCTTATTATCAATAAAACGGGGTCCGCACGTATGTTGACAGCGAACCCCGAAAGCTGCGGAAACAAAGAAATTTATGCACATGACGTTGCATTTGCCGCACCTATTGCAAATTAAGTTTTTTCTTAATGATCGTGATATTCGATCTTAATTCGTCGTTATTCTCCATTTCCTCCTTCACTTTATCCACACCGTGCATCACAGTAGAGTGATCCTTCTTATTGAGGAGACGTGCAATGGAATCCAGGGTTGCATCGGTGTACTCCCGGCACATATACATAATGACCTGTCTCGGAATGACACACTCCGCATTTTTCTTGCGGGAGGCTACATTGGAAAGCTTTACTCCGTAATGCTCGCAGACAATATTGGCGATCATCTTCGGAGTCACAATATGCTCCGCATTGGGGTAAATGATATCCTTCAGCACATCCTGAGCCATGGTAAGGTTGATTTCTATATTGTTAAGCTTTGAATAGGCAATGATTTTATTGAAAGCCCCCTCCAGCTCACGGATGTTTGATTTGATATTGGTAGAAATATATTCCAGTATTTCATCCTCAATATCCAGATGCTGCTCGTCCGCATTTTTGCGCAGAATAGCCATACGGGTTTCGTAATCCGGTGCCTGAATATCCGCGATCAGCCCCATTTCAAACCGTGACCGGAAGCGTTCATCCAACGTTTCCATTTCCTTCGGAGGACGGTCGGAGGACAGAACAATCTGTTTGCCGGCAGCATGCAGCTCATTGAAGGTGTGGAAGAATTCCTCCTGCGTGGATTCCTTTCCGATGATGAACTGAATGTCGTCAATCAGAAGAACATCCACCGTGCGGTATTTG
>CAYXAN010000106.1:0-5349 GCA_964461705.1 uncultured Sarcina sp.
TCCATCACGGTAAAGCCCACCTCCTTCAGCTTCTCATTGGCATCACACAAAATGATCTCGCACAGCTCATATTTGATGGAGAAGCCATCAAAGCCCGCCAGCTGCGCCACCTGGTTGGTTCCCGCATAGGTGGCATTGAGGATAAAACCGGCTCCTGCGCGGGATACCTTGCGGCCTCCTGCCTGCCCCTTGACCTCGTATTCCAGCTCCCAGCTTTGTCCCCTCCGCTCGATGCCGCATACCCTTGCGGAATATTGAAGGGTGCAGCTTTTGGCAAAGGCAGACAGCTCCGTCAGAAAATAATCCCGCAGAATCCCGGCATCGTACGTATACTCCCTTGTGCGAAACACGCCGTCGCACATGCCCGGCTTGAAGTAGCGCTCCGCAGAAAGCTCCTCGCAGGGAATCCCTGCCGCCTCGCAGAACCTGCGGAACTGCTGCCCGTTCGTCCACGAAAACCGCCCCGAGGTGGCATAGATCTGCTCGAAGGACCGATTGATGCAGAAGCCGTAATCCTCGTTAAACCGTTGAAAATACCCCGCCGACTTCCACGCCGTGGACAGGGATCGCGGATAATGATAGCCCTGATGCACCCTGGCCTGATTGATGTAGGTTGCACGCTGAAAGGGCGCCTCCTCGCATTCGAGTACCAGCACGCGCTGCCCTCTTCGGCAGCAGAACAGCGCGGCATACAGGCCATACAGTCCCGCTCCCAATATGATCTTGTCATAGGATGTCATTGTCTTACACATATGCTCTATTGCATCACCTGCCGCCCGTTTGCGCAAGAACGAATCAGGTGTTTCCCAGAAAACAGCTTCGGATCGGGAAAAAATCAATGATCCGCGCAACAACAACAACAACAACCCACACAAGAACTGCGCCCAGGATGCGAAGCATGCCGTCCAGATCCTGAATCAAAGGAAGAAACAATGGATGCATCAAATAAACTGCAATTCCATATCTGGAAAGCGCTGCAACGAGCTTTCTGGCTGTGTCCGACATTGCCGACCAGCGATCGCCTGTCCGTTTAAAAAAGAAAAACAAGCTGGTGCACATCAGAAAACCAAGAAGCGAAAATTCCGTATAAACGCTCTGCGTATCTCCTCCCGCTCCCAGGAAAGCCCTGCGGTTGCTTATAAGGAAAGCCGCACACGTCGATACAAGGAAAACAAGTAGATCCGTTTTGCTTGTTTGCTTTGTCGTAGTAATGTAATATCCAAGGACAAAATACAACGAATATCCAACGCAGAAATGCATGTTAACATCCGCAAATGCATTTGCCAGACGTCCGGAGGAATCCACCTCCTCAACAAGCGGAATAAGGATTGTGAAGAGCACGGACAGCAAAATGAAATACCGCCCCATGTCTCGATTTTGAACGATCAAATACAGGATGGGGGTGATGATATACAGGCCCAACAAGGTCGGAATAAACCAGGTGTGGTACTGACCGAACAACACATTTTTAATCATTGCATTCACCAGCGTTCTGACGGAGGCATGATTGTTTGCGATCAATGAGAGACACTCCTTCGCCCCGTAAATCAGCATCCAGAAAAAATACACCTTGATCACGGACACCAGATTGTTCTGATAAATTTTGCGCAGGCTGCGTTCCTTATTCAGCATGACCGCACCACTGCACAGAAAAAATATCGGAAGTCCAATCCTCGATATCTCAAAAAGAAAATTTAAGAGATACCAGGTGGGCGTTTTTGCATTATCCAGAGCACGAATCCATTCCGATGCGATCGAATGATGCAGGACAATAAAAAATGCAGATAAAATCTTGAGAACATCTATCCAGAGCAGCCGCTGTGTCGAAACCGGCCTCCCTTCACACTGATTCATGCCCATGACCTCCGTGTCACCGCCTCAGAATACGCACCAGTACAGCGCATCGCCCACGATAACGACCTGCTCCTCGTCGAATTTATTCCAGTTCTTCCCTGCAAAGTATTCGTCGTAAACGTCCTGACTCATCGTCCCCCGCTCAAAGCTCCGACCGCTCCAGGCTCCCACGGTCTCGATCAGCGTATAGGTTGCCAGACCGCTGACCCGGGAATTAATAGCTGACCGGCCGTATTTGACCTGCTCGTAAAACGGATTCCAGCTTTCATCCACACAAAAGGCTGCGCTCTTCACCTCGATCCCGGTGCTTTCTTCATACTCGTCCACGATCTCCAGCACCCTCTCGGCGTAGAGGATGTCCAGATTTTCGGACAGTACGCGATTGGCCATGATGAGCTGCAGGAAGAAGTACTGAACGGCCAGATATCCGACGGCCGCCGTGCCCACAGCCTTTTTCAGCGGAACGCTCCACTCAGCTAAGGAAAGCCCGCTCTCCTTCAGCAAAAACAGCGCCATCAGCCCATTCATCGCCTGCATGCAGTAAAAGGGGGCCATCACCCTCGGCGTAAACCCTCCCATCGGAGAAATGATCTCCAGGCCTCCCATAACGAGGAAGGCAGCAAGCTTGTAGAGCAGGTATCCGGCGATGTCTCCGCCCTGCCTCCTCAGCAAAAGGATACAGATCCCTGTAAGCAGAACGGAAAACAAAAGCGGCAGGTACAGCGGCATCATCAGGCTCAGCGAGCTTTCATATAGGTTCTTGAACTGCCGGCACAGGCTGCTGATGTTGTCCGACATGGAGCTCCACGCCATCACTTTGCCGGGATCCAGCTCATATCCCAGCGCGTTCGAAACTCTTTGGAGAAGCCACGGACCCGTGGCATAGTCAATGACACCTCCCGCCGCTGCCCCGGAAAGATAACCAAGCTCTCTGCGGAGCCATTTCACGGAAAGCCTCTCGGATGGGCCGGAAGACTTCCTTTCCTGCAAATAGGCCAGGGTACCCAGGATCAGTGCCGCATACACACAGGATACCTGATAGAACAAGGCGGACATGACAAGAAGCAGGGTTCCCGCCCCGTAACGACCCCTGCTGTAGCACCAGCATCCTACACCCACCAAAAGAAGGCTCAGCTTGAAGGTCAGAAATGCCTCCGTAAAGTAAAACATCTCCACGGACAGTACATTGATCACGCACAGAAGGGTCAGTGTCCAAAACGCCAGCTTCCCCCTCCAGCCCATTTCGCTCACCTGCAGGATGTCCTCAAAGGTCTTTTGCAGGAACAGAAGCGTCAATGCCAATACCGCAAGAAACAGCACCAGGCTCATGACCCGGTGCTCGTAAGGAAAATAATGCAGCACCTTGTAGGAGAACGAATCCGCCGCCCAACCAAGCCAGCGATAATTGCGAAGCTTGGAAATCAGGTTGGCATTCGGATCGATCTCGCCCCACATGGCATCCGGATTTGCCAGCCGGCAGCGGTAAAAGCTGCCGTAGGCCATCAGCAGCGCAGCCAAATTCAGCAGATACTGCCTGCCGGATGAGGCAAGCTTCCCCTTTACATCCCCTATCGCACAACGATTCATTTCACATATCCCTCAATCCCCCGCTGCTGCAGAGGGTTTTTATTCAAGATCCGTTCCACCCGCACCCTGCACTTTTTCCTGCAGAATGCAATTCCATAGCACAGGATATCATTCCGATCCTCATTACGCAGATATTGATCATACCGACGTACCCGGATCTGCTCCAGTGCACGACTGCATGCCGCCTCCAGATCGTCATAGCGATCCGTACGCTTGAGCTCCGCCACGATTCCCGCGTCCGGATCCTCGGTCTTAACCATGATATCCGCAAAGCCGTCTCCGGCCTCCACATTCGAACGAACCGCCCAATCCGCATTTCCCGTCAGCATGCCGACCAGCATCGTGTGATAGGCACTCTCTTTCTCTCCGGCCTGCCCTCTCGTATCGAACACACTGATCGAACTATTCAGTACCCGGTTCAGATACTGCTCAATCTGCGCCGTATCCCCCTTGGCAAACGCTTCCCAGAAGCTCTCCAGCTGTGCCGTATTGCTCATGATCCTTTCCCGGAACCATTCCCGTACCTGCAGCTCGAACACCTCACGAACCTCCCGGTTAGGAATCCGCAGCTGATAAACTCCATCCTTGCTCCCCCCGCACCGCGTCAGGTATCCGGTTACAAACAATACACTCCACAGATTATCAATGTTCGCATCCAGTTCATCATACGTAAGCTCCGGCCGGATTCTCTTTGCAATCGTTTCCCCGGCAATCAGCCTCTCAATCTCATCGCGGGTTGTCTGATCCGCCTTATGAATGAACCTCTTCACCAATCCATTGCCGCTCGTATTGATCCAATACGCCTGCGGCCTTGCCTTCGGGTCCGCCTTCAGCTGATCCACATGATTGATGACATCCCACGGGCAGTACACGTCAACGTCGCCGAAATGATATCCGTCGTACCACTCCTTCATCTCCGTCTCATGCGACTGCAGTCCGTACCCGTCAAGAATCTGCCGCACCTCCTCCTGTGTGAACCCGAACTGCTCGTCGAACTGTGCATTTGTGATCGACAAAATCTTAAAATTATTGAGCCCGGTAAAAATGCTCTCCTTCGAAATCCGCAGGCATCCCGTCACTACCGCAAACTGCAGATGTTCATTCGTCTTCAGAACATCTCCCAGCATCGCCCGCATAAGCGACACCATCTCCCTGTAATAGCCATTCTGGAACGCCTTATCCAACGGCACATCATACTCGTCAATCAGAACAACCGCCCTTGCACCATAATGCCTGTTCAGCAGTCCCGTGAGCGTTTTCAGCGACGAAGGCAGCAGCTCGCCGTCCATGGTATACCTGCCGCTCTTTTGTGCAATCAGCGCACGATACCGTTCTCTCTCGTTCTCTGTCAGTCTCTCGCTCTGCGCCAGGAACCCGAACCGCTCTGCCTCCTGTGCAATCACACCCGTCAAACGGCTGACCGCACTGTCAAATGTCAGCCCTTCCACACCCTTCAGCGTAACAAAAATAACAGGAAACCGCCCCATGTATCTCTCACAGAGCTCCTCCCTGCCGGCAATGTACAAGCCATCGAACAGACTTCTATCTGTACCAATTTCCAGAAAGGCCCGCAGCATACTCATATTCAGCGTCTTGCCAAAACGCCTCGGCCGCGTAAAGAGCGTGACCTCCCCCCAGTTTTTCAGGAGGTATTCGATCAGGCGCGTCTTATCCACATAGTAAAAGCCTTCTTTACGAATCTTTACAAAATCATCCACTCCCACCGGCAATTTCACAGCACTGCCCATCACAGCCTCCTTTCTGCGTTTGATCTACCTGGCGGCCGCCAACACGGCAAGACCGATGACCAGTCCGCTCACAATCCATTTCTCTTGCTCACTGTCATTTGCTCCTGTTCCAAAAACGCTCACGTATCAAGGCCAGCTCACAGGCACACAGAGGCAGCAG
>CAYXAN010000106.1:5449-6523 GCA_964461705.1 uncultured Sarcina sp.
ATATTCCCTGCCGCGGCGCAGCTGAAACAACAGCGCCGCAGCAAGAACGAGAACCAGGAAGCCCTTCATCACCACTGCCACAACCTGCTCGACGTCTCCTCCTCCGTACAAGGATCTCAGGATCCTGCTGGGAGTCTCCGGAGACTGCTCGGACTGCGTCATGGGTCCGCTCCAGACCGACTCAAACAGAGGATCCGCCCACTCGGACACGATTTTCTTCCCGTAAAATTTCAACGCTCTGCCCGGATTCTCCAGGCTGTCAGCGATATTGTCTCTGATCTTGGACTTTGCCAGTCGGGAGGTTTCCTCTGTATCGTTATTTCCTGCCTCATAGTCATTCCACGTGGAGCTGTCATACCAGCCCGGAGCCCGCGACACATTGTCCAGATCCGTCCCCATGGCAATACTGGAGGTGATCGGCACACCATCGCCGATCTCGATTTCCGTGGCATAACTGAAAATATCCTCAATGACACCGGAGGCCGACAGCGGCAAAAGGACCATCAGGCAAGCCAGAACAATGCGCCCTACCACCTGCTTTTGCTCCGTCAGAAGCTTCAGGATGAGCATGATGGCCATGGCGACAGCGCCGATGCAATAGTTTGTCTTGAAAATTGATGCCAGCAGCACAAAGAGCACGGCAAGGACCGCGTGACAGCTCCCTTTATCATCCTGATACAGACAGATGAAATGATAAAAGGAAACCACAAGACAGCACATTCCCGGAATGGTCCCATACCCGAAATGGATCAGGAAAAACTGGGGCAGAAAGCCAAATTCCAGAACCAGAGTCAGCTTGCTGACGAAGGGATTGTGGAAAAGCCGGTCCGCGGTCAGGTACCCGAACCAGTTGATGACAAGAACCTGCACAAGGCTGGCGACATACAGCACCCTCTCATTGTCGGTGAAAAGCCGAAGGAACATCTCATACGTCACCAGGCCGAGCTGAAAAGGATAATGATCGATGTATTCTCCCTCTTGAAGTGACGTATAGTCCCCGTTCATCAGCTGTTCGGCGATGCTCCAGCAGGTTGCGGCATCCGCGCGGATATGATCGGTGTAGCTGAAAATAAT
>CAYXAN010000107.1:0-6482 GCA_964461705.1 uncultured Sarcina sp.
GATATCAACGTTCTGCAGGGCGAGCGTAAGTTTGCAAGGGACAACAAGTCCCTCGGCCAGTTCCGTCTGGACGGAATTCCGCCTGCAATGAGAGGCGTTCCGCAGATCGAGGTAACCTTCGATATCGATGCCAACGGCATTGTTACGGTGGCAGCCAAGGATCTCGGAACCGGCAAGGAGCAGCACATCACGATCACCGGCGGCTCCAGCATGTCCGATGAGGAGATTGAGAAGGCAGTACGGGATGCCAAGGAATACGAGGCACAGGACAAGAAGCGCAAGGAAGCCATTGATGCCCGAAATGATGCGGACTCTGCGGTATTCCAGATCGAGAAGGCCTTGAAGGAGGCCGGCGATAAGGTGGATGCCGGAAGCAAGGCAACCGTAGAGGCGGATCTTGCAGAGCTGAAGGGTGTTCTGGATCGGACGAAGGATCAGCCGGACATCAGCGATGCCGATGTGGATGCACTGAAGTCCGGAAAAGAGAAGCTGATGAATGATTCACAGCAGCTCTTCAACGCAATGTACCAGAACATGCAGCAGAATCAGGCCGGTCAGCAGGCAGGCCCTGACTCCGGCGCGGGTCAGCAGACCGGCGGCGCAGCGGCAGGGGACGATGTCGTGGATGGAGATTACCGCGAGGTTTAATCCCGTGACAGGCTTGCAATGCAGCAGGTGATGAAATAAGATGAAGTAACCCGGGGCGGGAAACTGTCCCGGGTTGTGTTGTGTTACTGTCCGGCAGGGGACATCGGTTTTGGAGGCTTTTCCTTGGGAAAACGCGGGACGGTATTTCCCCGGAGGCGGTAAGCAGTGAGGTAGCTCATATGGCAGAACAGAAGCGTGATTATTATGAGGTTCTGGGCGTCAGTAAGGGCGCATCAGAAGAGGAAATCAAAAAGGCATATAGGCAGCTGGCCAAGAAGTATCATCCGGATGTGAATCCGGGGGAGGAGGCTGCGGCGAAGTTCAAGGAGGCCTCGGAAGCGTACGCGGTATTGAGTGATGCCGATAAGCGCAGACAGTACGATCAGTTCGGACACGCGGCCTTTGACGGAACCGGAGGCTTTGGCGGAGGCGGAGGCTTCGATTTCAACGGGGCGGATTTCAGCGATATGTTCGGTGATATTTTCGGTGATCTGTTCGGCGGCGGACGCTCCCGCGGGGCATCGAACGGACCGATGAAGGGAGCCAGCATACGGACCAGCGTTCGGATCAGCTTTATGGAATCGGTATTCGGCACAACAAAGACGCTGAGCCTGAATCTGAAGGATCCCTGCCCCACCTGCAACGGAACCGGGGCAAAGCCGGGGACGAGTCCGAAGATGTGCCCGAAGTGCGGCGGAAAGGGACAGGTGGTATATTCCCAACAATCCTTTTTCGGTACGGTGCGCAACGTGCAGACCTGTCCGAACTGCAGCGGCAGCGGCAAAATCATTGAGGAAAAATGCACCACCTGCGGCGGCAGCGGGTATACGACCAGCAGGAAGCAGATCCAGGTTACGATTCCGGCCGGCATACGAAGCGGCATGAGCGTCCGCATTTCGGAAAAGGGAGAGCCCGGAATCAACGGAGGCCCTCGCGGCGATCTGATGGTTGAGGTGCTGGTGGAGGAGGATCCGAACTTCTACCGGCAGGATTATGACCTGTATTCGAATGTTTCCATCTCCTATGCCGTGGCCGCTCTCGGCGGATCGGTGGTGGTCAATACGGTGGACGGGAAGGTTCTTTATGACGTGAAGGAAGGAACGCAGACCGGTACAAGGGTTCGCCTGAAGGGAAAGGGCGTTCCGAATCTGCAGAACAAGAACATTCGCGGTGATCAGTACATTACGCTGGTGGTAGAGGTTCCGACCAAGCTCTCCAAGGAGGCAAGGGAGACGCTGGAGAAGTTTGACCAGCTGACGGGAGACAGTCTCCACGCCGCGGAACGGGCCGGCGAAAACGGTGACAAGCCGAAGGAAACGGTAAAAGGGAAACGCAAAAAGTTCTGGCAGTAGCATGCCGGCTAAGACGATCCGAAGCTGAGGAAACGCTTTCATCAGCGTTTCCCTAAGGAATCGAAAAATCAGGAAATCAGAGAAATCAGAGAAATCTGAGATATCTGAGAAATCAGAAGAAATCGGGGGAAATGCGATGAAGTGGATGCGCTTTCGCGTACGGACAACGGCGGCAGCAGAGGATATTCTGGTAAGCTCCATGCAGGACATCGGCCTGTACGGGGCTCAAATCGAGGATCATGTTCCCCTGACGGCGGCGGAGAAGGAGCAGATGTTCGTCGACATTATGCCGGAGGAGCCGGAGGATGACGGCAGCGCCGTTCTCAGCTTCTATGTGGAGGAGGCAGAGGACGGACGCCTTTTCCTCGAGGGAGAGGAGAAGACCCCGGAGGAGATTCGGGATGAGATGGAGGAGATCATCCGCCGTCTGCGGGAATATTCGGACCTTATCGGGGAGGGAACCGTGACCATTGAGGAGACGGAGGATGTGGACTGGGTCAACAACTGGAAGCAGTTTTTTCACCAGTTCCGCATTGACGACATTCTGGTCATTCCCTCCTGGGAAGAGCCCCTTCCTGATGCGCAGGAAGCCACGCTGACCTTTCACATTGATCCCGGCACAGCCTTCGGCACAGGAGCGCACGAGACGACGCAGCTGTGCATCCGTGAGATCCGCAGATATCTGACGAAGGGCGCCGTGCTGCTGGATGTGGGAACGGGAAGCGGCATTCTGTCGATTCTGTCCCTGATGCTGGGTGCAGAATCGGCGGTGGGGACGGAGCTCGATGCCTGCGCTCTTCCTGCGATCGAGGACAATCTCAAGGCAAACGGAGTGGCTGCAGACCGGTTTCGCGTGATCCTCGGAAATCTTGTCAGCGATAAGAAGGTGCAGGATGAGGTGGGCTACGGCTGCTATGACATTGTGGTGGCCAACATCCTGCCGAATGTCCTCCTTCCGCTGACACCCGCTGCGGCGGCAGCTGTGAAGCCGGGCGGTGTTTATATCACCAGCGGAATCCTTGAGGGCAAGGAGGAGGAGGTCGCTGCGGCGATGAGAAAAGCCGGACTGACCATTGAAGACATCACCGCTCAGGGTGAGTGGAGATGCGTGACCGGACGAAAGGCGGCGGAATAATGCTTCATATCTTTGCGTCCCCGGAGGATATCGAGGGAGATCTTCTGCGCATTACCGGCTCGGAGGTCAACCATATCCGCAATGTCATGCGGCTGAAGCGCGGTGACGAGATCAGCGTCAGCCTGGGAGAAGACGGCAGGGAGTACCGCTACGGAATTGAGTCCTTTGAGGACGAAGCGGTTCTGTGCCGCCTTCGCTTTGTGAAGGAAAAATCTGTCGAGCTGCCGGCGCGCGTGCTCCTGTTCCAGGGACTGCCGAAGGCGGATAAGATGGAATGGATCGTTCAGAAGTCCGTCGAGCTGGGGGCGGCAGAGGTGATTCCGGTCAGCATGGAGCGATGTGTGGTAAAATTGGATGCTGCCAAGGCCAAGAAGAAGACCGCTCGCTGGCAGGGGATTGCAGAGTCTGCCGCTTCTCAGTCCAGACGGGGGATGGTGCCTGTGGTTCATTCTCCGATGACGATGAAGGAGGCGGTTCAGTATGCGAAGGAGCATACCGATTGCCGGATGATTCCCTATGAGCTGCAGGAAAATGACGGCTCCACCGGGAAATATCTGGAGAGCATCCGTCCGGGAGAGGCGGTCAGTATCTTTATCGGGCCGGAGGGGGGCTTTACACCGGAGGAGGTGGAGCTGGCAAGAGAGGCCGGCATTCGCCCGATATCCCTCGGAAACCGGATTTTACGCACGGAGACAGCAGGACTTGCCGTGCTGTCCTGGCTTATTTATATCCTGGAAATACGATAAAGGAACGGACTGGGGCCGCCGGTGGGCGGCAGAGCCTTCCGAATGTGCACACTGCATTCCGATGAAAGCGGTGAAGGAATGGACGAGAAAAGAGAAATTTATCTGGATAATTCTGCCACGACCCGTGTTTTTCCGGAGGTGGCGGATCTTATGTGCCGAATTTATCTGGAGGAATACGGCAATCCCTCCAGCATGCATCACAAGGGAGTGGAGGCGGAAGGGCGTCTTCGGGAAGCAAAGGGGCTTCTGGCGGACATCCTGAAGTGCAGTCCGAGAAATCTGTATTTCACCTCCTGCGGAACGGAATCGGATAACCTTGCCCTGATCGGTGCGGCCAGGGCAAATCAGCGAAGGGGAAAGCATCTGGTGACGACCCGAATCGAGCACCCTGCCATTTTGGAGACCATGAAATATCTGGAATCCGAGGGCTTTGATGTGACGTATCTTCCGGTGGACGCAAACGGAAGGGTCACTGCAAAGCAGGTGGCCGAGGCTCTTCGCAAGGACACCATTCTGGTATCGATCATGCACACCAACAATGAGATCGGTGCATTGGAGCCGGTGGAGGAGATCGGGAAAGCCATCAAGGAACGGAATCCCGAGATCCTGTTCCACGTGGATGCCGTACAGGGCTTCGGAAAGGCCTGGATTTATCCCAAAAAGATGAAGATTGATCTTCTGTCCGCAAGCGGGCACAAGATTCACGCGCCGAAGGGAGTCGGCCTCCTCTACGTGGGTGACAAGGTGAAGCTGACCAACATCATGTACGGCGGAGGTCAGCAGGGGGGAATGCGGAGCGGAACGGAAAATGTCGCCGGTATCGCCGGAATGGCTCTGGCCGCCCGGATGCTGCATCGCGAGCTGGATCAGGAACGGGCGAGACTGTATGAAATGAAGGCGCATTTTCTTGAACAGGTTCAGAGGATGGAGGGCGTGCATGTCAATGGGATGAACGGGCTGTCCCTTCAGGAGACGGCGCCGCACGTCATCAGTCTTTCCTTTGACGGCGTTCGTGCAGAGGTCCTGCTGCATGCCCTGGAGGAGAAGGGAATTTACGTGTCGGCAGGAAGTGCCTGTGCGTCCAATCACCCGCACGTTTCCGAAACGCTGACCGCCATCGGACTGGACTCCTCGTATCTGGATTCCACACTTCGTTTCAGCCTGTCGGTGATGAATACCATGGAGGATATGGATGCGGCAGCCGCGGCGCTTGCGGAGCTGCTGCCGTTTCTTCGCAAATACACACGGCATTAGGAAAGCGCTAAGGGAGGAACCTGTGAAATACCATGCTTTTTTGATTAAATATGCGGAAATCGGCATCAAAGGGAAGAATCGCGGCATATTCGAAGGACAGCTGATCAATCAGATCCGCATTGCGCTGAAGCGGTGTGAGGGGAAATTTACCGTGGACCGCACCAGCGGGCGGGTCTTTGTCAATTGCCTGGAGGAATACGACTACGATGAGGTGGTGGAGAGCCTTCGCCATGTGTTCGGCATTGTCGGCATCTGTCCTACGGTGATTATGCCGGTGGTTTCGGTGGCGGAGCTTCGAAAGGCGGCAGGGGATTTCTTTGGCGAGGAGTACGGCGATCAGGAGGTGAGCTTTAAGGTTCACACCCGGCGTCTTGCCAAGAGCTATCCGTTGGATTCCATGGAGATGAATGCACAGATCGGGGAGGAGATTCTTACCAGATTTCCGAACACGAGGGTTGACGTACACGATCCGGAGGTACTGCTTCATCTGGAAATTCGTGAACGGATCTATCTGTATTCCCACGTTCTGCCGGGGCCGGGAGGACTGCCGGTCGGCTGCAGCGGAAAGGGAATGCTGCTGCTCTCCGGCGGCATAGATTCCCCCGTGGCAGGCTGGATGTGTGCCAAGAGGGGGCTGAAGCTGGATGCCGCTTATTTCAATGCGCCGCCCTACACCAGTGAGCGCGCACTGCAGAAGGTGATTGATCTGGCATCGATCGTATCCCGTTACACCGGCCCGATCTATCTTCACAACATCAATTTTACGGAGATTCAGCTTTACATCTACGAGAAGTGTCCTCACGACGAGCTGACCATCATCATGCGCCGCTATATGATGCGGATCGCGGAGCTGATTGCAAAACGGACGGAGTGCGAGGCACTGATCACGGGGGAGAGCATCGGTCAGGTTGCCTCCCAGACGACGCGAAGCCTTGGCGTAACCAACGCAGTGTGTACACTGCCGGTGTTCCGTCCGCTGATTGCCTTCGATAAGGAGGACATCATCACCATCTCCAAGAAAATTGAAGCGTATGACACCTCCATCCTGCCCTATGAGGATTGCTGCACCATTTTTGTTGCAAAGCATCCGGTCACGAAGCCGTTGCTGGGAGTGATTGAGCAGCACGAGCACAATCTGGACGAAAAAATAGCGGAAATGGTACAGAGGGCGCTGGATACTGATGAGATCCTGATTGTCAGTCAGGACGGCGTTCGCAGGCTGAAGGAGCGGGAGGCTCCCCTGCTGCCGGGAATGTGACGGCGCCGGACAGATACTAAGGAAACGCTGATTAAATCAGCGTTTCCTTAGAAACCTCCGGTGGATCGCACGGATTTGCAAGGGAAAAT
>CAYXAN010000108.1:0-6480 GCA_964461705.1 uncultured Sarcina sp.
TGAACGCAGCGCACAACAAAAGAAGACAGCAGTTCACTGCTGCAGCAAAGGCAAAAAGGCCGGATCCCTTCGAAGAGGGATCCGGCCTTCTTTCGCGGAGCTGTGCTGGCGGCCACTACAAGCAGGAGAAGGTGCCATCAGGCACCTCCGAGTGCCCTAATATTCCTCCAGAAAATGGTGCCGTACCCCGTCTTTTTTGTAGCCGAGAAGCTTATCGAGGCAGACGTTCTCCGTGGCGTGGAAGATGTTGGTTTCCAGATTGGGGTTGGTCTTTTTGAGCTCGGCAATGATCCGCTTGGTTTCCATGCGCTTATGTCCGGTGCGGGAGGAGATATCCTCGCCGCTAGGCAGGACAGCGCAGGTGGTGCAGGTGTCGGTGAAATGACAGGCGCACTGGATGAAGTGCAGGTGGTTGTGATCCCGCCAGGCCTTGATGTCCTCTTCCCGGATGAAGTACAGCGGGCGGATCAGCTCCATGCCGTCAAAATTGGTGCTCCTGAGCTTGGGAAGCATGGCTTCCCATTGACCGGAATAGAGCATCCCCATGAGTGCGGTCTCGATGACGTCATCGAAGTGGTGCCCCAGTGCGATCTTGTTGCAGCCCAGCTCCTTTGCGTGCTTGTACAGATAACCGCGGCGCATGCGGGCGCACAGATAGCAGGGGGAGGAATCGACGTGATAGACGGCATCGAAAATTTCGGTCTCGAAAAAGGTCAGAGGAATCCCGAGAAGCGCGGCATTGTCCTCGATGATGTGCCGGTTCGCTTCATTGTAGCCGGGATCCATGCACAGAAAGGTGAGGTCGAACTGAAATTGTCCGTGCCGCTGAAATTCCTGAAACAGCTTGGCCATGACCATGGAGTCCTTGCCGCCGGAAATACAGACGGCAATGTGATCCCCGTTCTGAATCATGTCATATTTGAGGAGAGCCCTTGCAAAGGGGTTCAGCAGCTCCCGGTGAAAGCGCCCCTTTTGGAGAGAGAGCTCGATCTGCCGGCGCAGCGCATCGCTTTGTGACTGCTTCCGGATGGCATAGAGCGCCCAGGCACCGTACCCTCCGGAAAGACTTTGCGCAGCATAGCCCTTCTCCTGCAGCTCCTCTGCCAGCTCCCTTGTGACCGTTCCGTATTTGCAGTACAGAACAATCCGCTGATCCTTCGAAAACGGTGTCAGCTGCCGCCCGTCTGCGTATGCGCGAACCTGCTGCGGCGAGAACAGAACACAGCCGGGAATAAAGCCGTGCTCGTAATCCTCCTGTCCTCTTGTATCCACTAGAAGATATTCACCGGGCGGCAGCTCATCCAGCTGAGCCGGGGTAATTTCAAGCGGGAGGCTCCTCGTGTTCCCGGAGGCACCCGTATCGCGCGTGTTCACAAAGACATTCGTATCGCACTCTTTCATAGAGGCATTCGTATCATGTATGTTCACAGAGGTGTTCATATCCTGCAGCTTCCTCTCGTTCGTATCCGTATCCAAAGCCATGTGCCGATCTCCTATGGAGAATATATGCAGTGATCTATGACGGGCAACGGATTGATTATAACGATTTTGCCGTCATGAGGTCAAAAAACCTTTTGCCCCCGGCATCGTTGTACTGGAAGATATTACAAATCGCCGGCCGGAAATTGAGCAGATTTTTTCTGCCGCTGCCTCTGTTATTCGTGACGGATTGTGATATTCTAGTAGAGCACGAGTAGGGACACCATATCTGGTATATGAGCAGGGTTATTAAATCTATATTTAGTATTCAAACTGTTTCGGCAAGTCCTGTTTCGAATGGCTGTTGTCAGAAGATTTTATTGGTGAGGGGGAAGTTATGGATCGAATGGATACCGTTGTCAAAATCAATGTCATCAAACGAAACGGGCAAGAGGTGGATTTCAATATTGATAAGATCCTCAACGCGATCCGAAAGGCCAATGCAGAGGTCGGCGGCATTTATCAGATGAACGAGTATCAGATCAATGCCGTTGCCGACAACATTGCCAAAAAGGTTCAGAATTCCTCTCATGCGGTCAGCGTGGAGGACATTCAGGACATGGTGGAAACCGGCATCATGGAGATGCGCGGATATGAGGTCGCTCAGAAATATGTCCGTTACCGCTACAAGAGAGAGATTTCCCGTAAGTCCAATACGACGGACAACGGCATCCTGGCGCTGATCAACCAGCAGAACGAGGAGGTCAAGCAGGAAAACTCCAACAAGAACCCTGTCATCAACTCCACCCAGCGCGACTATATGGCCGGCGAGGTGTCCAAGGATCTGACCAAGAGGGTGCTGCTGCCGGAGGACATCGTGAAGGCGCATGAGGAAGGAATCATTCACTTTCATGACTCGGATTATTTTGCCCAGAAGGAGCACAACTGCGACCTGATCAACCTGGAGGACATGCTCCAGAACGGCACGGTGATCAGCGAGACGCTGATCGAGAAGCCGCACAGCTTCTTCACGGCCTGCAATGTCACAACGCAGATTGTGGCGCAGGTGGCCTCCAATCAGTACGGCGGGCAGTCCTTTACGCTGTCCCATCTGGCCCCCTTTGTGGATATTTCACGTCAGAAGCTGACAAAGCAGGTGCGGGAGGAGCGAAGGCTCACCGGAGAAGTGCAGGACGAGGCCATCATCCGCAAAATTGTCGAGAACCGCTTGAGCGACGAGATCCGCTCCGGCATTCAGACCATCCAGTACCAGCTGATTACGCTCATGACCTGCAACGGGCAGGCTCCCTTTGTCACCATGTTCATGTATCTGGACGAGGTTCCGGAGGGACAGACCAGGGAGGACCTGGCCCGCATCATCCGTGAGGTTCTGCTGCAGAGGATGCAGGGCGTCAAGAACGAGAAGGGCGTCTGGATCACGCCGGCCTTTCCGAAGCTGATCTACGTTCTGGATGAGGACAACATTCACCCGGATTCGCCGTATTATGAGCTGACGGAGCTGGCCGCAAAATGCACCGCCAAGCGGATGGTACCGGATTACATCTCCGCAAAGATGATGAAGGAGTACAAGAACGGCGACGTGTACCCGTGCATGGGGTGCCGCTCCTTCCTGACGCCGGATACCGAAGGAATGGGCGAAAGGGGTGCGCACAAATATTACGGCCGCTTCAACCAGGGGGTGGTCACCATCAATCTGGTGGATGTGGCCTGCTCATCCTTCGGAGACATGGATGCCTTCTGGCGAATCTTCGATGAGAGGCTGGAGCTGTGCCATCGTGCGCTGCGCTGCCGTCATGAGCGGCTCCTTGGTACCGTCTCGGATGTGGCGCCCATCCTGTGGCAGTACGGTGCACTGGCCCGGCTGAAAAAGGGCGAGAAGATCGACCGCCTTCTGTACAACAACTATTCCACCATCAGCCTTGGCTATGCAGGGCTTTACGAGATGTGCATGCGGATGCTGGGCGTGTCCCATACAGATCCGAAGGGGAAGGAATTCTCCCTGCAGGTGATGCAGCACCTCAATGACAAGTGCGCCGAATGGCGGAAGGCGGAGAACATCAGCTATTCTCTTTACGGAACGCCGATGGAATCCACGACCTACAAGTTTGCAAAATGTCTGCAGAAGCGGTTCGGAATCATCAAGGATGTGACGGATCACAACTACATTACCAACAGCTATCACGTCAATGTGAGGGAAAATATCGACGCCTTTACCAAGCTTCGCTTTGAGGCGCAGTTCCAGCGCCTGTCCCCCGGCGGAGCCATCAGCTACGTCGAGGTCCCGAACATGCAGAACAACATTCCGGCGGTTCTGTCCGTGATGCAGTACATCTATGACAACATCATGTATGCCGAGCTCAACACCAAGTCGGATTATTGTGAGGTGTGCGGCTATGACGGGGAGATTCGGATTGTAGAGGACGAGAACAGCAAGCTGGTCTGGGAGTGTCCTAACTGCGGCAACCGGGATCAGACCAAGATGAGCGTGGCCCGCCGCACCTGCGGCTACATCGGAACACAGTTCTGGAATCAGGGACGCACACAGGAAATCAAGGATCGGGTGCTGCACCTGTCCAATAAGACACTGGGATAATTTGGGCACCATGTCCCGATTTTTCTTCGGAAAATGCAAAAGCGTTTCCCGCGTCGGAGGGCTCAAAGGAAACGCGGATGAAATCGTCGGTTTCCTCAGAAAATCGGAAGACATGGCTCACGGTGAGGAGGATGCATTCATGCACATCGGAGAAATCATGACAGCGGACAGCGCAAACGGTGTGGGCATTCGCCTCACCGTTTTTGTGTCCGGGTGTCTTAATCATTGTCCGGGCTGCTTTCAGCCCGAAACCTGGGACTTCGGGTACGGCAGCTTGTATACAAAGGAGATGGAGGGTCGGATCATCGGGGAGCTTTCCCATCCGTATTATACCGGCCTGACCCTGCTGGGAGGGGATCCGATGGAGCTTGCCAATCAGGAGCCGCTGCTGGGACTTCTGCGGCGCGTTCATACAGAGCTTCCAAAGAAAAACGTTTGGGCCTATACCGGGTACCTCTACGATAAGGATCTGCAGCCGGGAGGAAGGCGGTATCTTGACGGCGTGACGGATGAGCTCCTGGATCTTATTGACGTCCTTGTCGACGGACCGTTTGTACAGGAGAAGAAGCAGATTACCTTGAATTTTCGCGGGTCCGCCAATCAGCGGATCATAGACCTGAAGGAAACACGAAGGACGGGACAGGTGATTCTGAGTCCGCTGAACAATTGATTTGGGGAATAAGCATGTGTAAACGTTCGGAAGCCGGTTCAGACCCCGGACAAAAAAATACAGGCTGGGAGCTGCTGCGCTGCCTGATGTGCTTTCTGGTGATCTGCTGTCATTTTCTGGATGCACCGGAAGGAAACTTGCTGGAAAAGGGGGCAACAGCGCTGCGCGGCTATGCCGTACCGACCTTTATGCTGCTGTCCTTTGTGCTGGCGCAGAAGACTCTGGTCTCGCAGGACAGAGGAAAAATCGCAAAAAGGCTGGGACGCCTGCTGCTTCCCTTGATCGGGTGGGCCGTCATCTACTGGATTGTTTATTCTTTTGTTGACCGGTTGAGAGGGGAAGAACCCCCGGTCGGCCTTCGGGATCTTCTGTTTCAGATGCTGACGGGGCACAGCGGCAGACTCAATTCGGCCATGTGGTATCAGGCGGTTCTTCTGTGGCTTACGGTGCTGTTTGTCGTGGTTGTGAGACGGTGCGGCAAATACTACAGGAATGTCCTGGGACTTCTGGCGCTGTTTGGAATGTTCCTCCAATATTCAGGAATTAACCGGTGCTTTGAATGCCTCCCGTATGAGCTGAAATATCCGCTGGGACGCCTGGCAGAGATGCTTCCCCTTGCCGTCATTGGCTTTCTGCTGTCGGATTCCTCGTTTTTTGCCTCTGTACGGGCAAATAGACGCGCAACAATCGTGGGGGGGGCAATACTTTCAGCACTCTTTGTGAGATATCAGATTTTTACGCCGATTCAAGGCTATGGGTATGCGGGCATCGGCAAAATCGCGGCGGCTGTGCTGCTTGTCTCCGTGTTTTATGCACTGCCGCCGGAGCATACCGGCAGGCATCTTCGAGCTGTCGTTGATTTTTGTGCAAGATATACCATGGGCATCTATGCAATGCATCTGCTGATCGGGCGGATCCTGAGCTCCGATGCCATGGCATGGACGGCAGAAATGGGACAGCTTGGCCGCTGCGCTCTGATTTATGCGGTATGCTTTGGGCTGTCCTTTCTTGGTGACAGGATCGTGGGAAAAACCTGGCTGCGGGGGCTGTTTCGTTAAGGGAGCATTGATTTACCGGCCTTTCTTAAGGAAACGCTGATTAAATCAGCGTTTCCTTAATGCGGATGCAAAAGAGCGTGGAACTACCATGCCTGCCCGCACAGGCACGCAGCCGCTGTCCGAGATTTTTACAGCAAACACATGGATAAAGGACGGAGGGTGCGATGGCATCGACGCCGGAAATTCGAAAAGAGAATAAGCGCGTTACTTATCGTTATATTTATCAGAGCAAGAAATGCTCCAAACAGGAGCTTGCTCATTCTCTGGGGCAGAGCCTGCCTACCGTCAACCAGAATTTAAAGGAGCTGACCGAGGAGGGAATGGTCCGTACGGCCGGACTGTATGAATCCACCGGCGGCCGTAAGGCCGCTGTTCTGCAGTGCGTTGCGGATGCCAGGGTTTCGGTCGGCGTGGAAATGATGCATGAGCACGTGGCTGCTGTTTTGCTGGACCTGTACGGAACGATACTTTCCTGTGCCAGGCTGGAAGAAAAATACACCAATGAAGAGGCGTATTTCCGCAGGATCGGGCAGTTCATCGCCGATTTTGTGGACGGTACCGGCTATCCGGACGAGAAGCTGCTCGGCATTGTGGTAGCGGTCCAGGGCATTCCGGACTATGAACATCATAAGATGCTGTACGGCCGGATTCTGAACAACTGGGGTCTGTCATCTGACATGTTAGGGAGCTATATCGGTCGTTCGTGCCTGTTGATACAC
>CAYXAN010000109.1:0-6467 GCA_964461705.1 uncultured Sarcina sp.
GGAAACCGAAAGGCGGCCTCTTCCCCCCGTGTATCCTGCCACCTCCGCAGCATAGTCTCCCAGCTCGGAAGCCGGAACCGAGCCCTCCAGAACGGCGTCTTCTCCCTGAAACTCTACCGGTCTGCAGCTGCCCTTCATCTTGCTGATATCGGTCATGGCGCGTCCCACCTGCTCGGCCGGAAGCTCCAGCGTCACATGCATCACCGGCTCCAGAAGGATGTTTTCCGCCATCATGAGCCCCTGCCGCACGGCAGCAAGGGCGGCCTTTCGAAAATCACCTCCGGAGGTGTGCTTTTTGCTTGCCTTCCCGCCCAGCAGACAAATGTTCACATCCGTAAGCCCCGATCCTGTCAGGACTCCCTTGAAGCTTCCCGTCGAAAGCTGGGACAGAATCAGGCTCTGCCAGTTTCGCTCCAGCATATTGGGAAGACAGCGGTTCTCAAAGGTAATGCCGCTGCCCGGCTCTCCCGGCTCCAGCAAAAGGTGCACCTCCGCATAGTGCCGCAGGGGTTCGAAATGGCCGACCCCCTCCACCGGACGCCGTATGGTCTCCTGATAAACAATGGTGCCGGCACCGAAGTCCGCCCGCAGATCATAACGCTCCCGCAGTAAATTGGAAAGAATCTCAATCTGAATGACCCCCATGATGCGGACGGTAATGTCCCCCGTTTCCTCCCGGGATAACTGCAGCATGGGCTCCTGCTCCTCCAGCTCCCGCAGTGCCTTCATCAGGGTAAATTCGTCCACCGGCTTGCCGAAGCGATCCTGCGCCGTCACGGTACAGGTCAGAATGGGGGTCAGCACCTCCTCCCCTGCCTTTGTCTGACAGCCAAGCCCGTCCCCGGCTCTGGTATGCGATAAGCCTGCTGCCGCCACAATCTCCCCGGCCTCTGCGGACGTCACAAGCCGGAAACGATTCCCGGAATAAAGACGCAGCTCACTGATTTTCTCCTCTACGGTTTCTGCTCCCGCAGTTTCCTCCTCTTCCGAATCCTCCGCCGCAGAGGCGGCCGCCTCCTTCCTGTTCGTCTGCGGCACGGCGTCCCGCACCCGAAGGACTCCCTCCGTAACCTTAAGCCAGGTAAGACGGGTTCCCCCTTCTCTTGTGATTTTGTATACCCTAGCTCCGAAGGGTTCTGTATCCGATAGAGTACCCGATAGATGCGGCAGCGTGATGTACTGCGCAAGCCCCTCCAGAAGAGCTGCTGTCCCTTCATCCCGAAGGGCACTTCCTGCATAAACAGGAAACAGGCTTCTTTTCATCACAAGACGGCAGACATCCTCAGGCTCCACATGCCCGCCCTCCAGGACCCGCTCTGTTAAAGCCTCATCACAGACAGCGACAGCCTCCTCATTTTCCGCTGTCAGCTGTCCCGATCCAAAGAGCACCAGACCGTCTCCCAGATCCCTGGACAGCAAATCAAACAGCCTCCCGATCACCGCGCCCTCTTCCTTCGCGTCACAGGCGCTCTCGACTTCTTCCCCAAGGGCAGGTGCTTCACAAGCTGCCCCGGCCTCCCTTCCCGGCAGCAGCTGATCCACCTTATTGATGAAAATCAGGGTGGGAATCTTATGATGCCGCAGCAGCCTCCACAAAAGCTTCACCTGCGGATCCGCTCCCTTCTGCGCCGAAAGGTCTGCCGCACTGACCACCAGCACCGCCGCGTCCAGTACCTGCAGGGCACGCTCCATCTCAGGTGAAAAATCAGCATGCCCGGGCGTATCCAGAATGGTGAACGGTCTCCCCGCATATTGAAATCTCGCCAGCTTGGAATAGATGGTAATGCCGCGCTTTTTCTCCATAGCATCCGTGTCCAGAAAGGCATCCCCATGGTCCACACGTCCATGCCTTTGCAATGTGCCGGTGCAATACAGGATGCTCTCCGAGAGCGTGGTTTTCCCTGCATCCACATGCGCCAGTATTCCAATGGTCGTATTCCGCATCGACGTCTTCCCCTCTTGTCAAACATCCGGCGTGTCGGCCGAGGCCGGTACGCCGGATGTTCGTGCTCTTTCCTGCAAATGCGCGAGCTGCGGGAGTGTCGCAGACACGCAGCAGCTGATTGTTACTTGTTGTAGTGCCTGCACGGGCAGGCATGGCAGTTTCAGCGCGCACCTTTGGCTTTGCTGACGGCTACAGCTCTACTTCCTTTCCTGTCAGAAGCCGATATGCCTCCTTGTACTTGGCAATGGTCTTGTCAATGACCTCCTGCGGCAGATCATAGCCCTTATCCGGATTGGCCTTGAGCCAGTCGCGCACAAACTGCTTGTCAAAGGAGGGCTGCCCGTGCCCCGGCTCGTACCCCTCCACCGGCCAGAAGCGGCTGGAATCCGGCGTCAGCATCTCATCGCCCAGAACAACCTCTCCCTTTTCATTCAGCCCAAACTCAAATTTGGTATCTGCGATGATGATTCCCTTTGAAAGAGCATAATCAGCGCACTTTTTATACAGTGCGATGGTTGCGCTGCGAATCGCGGCGGCATATTCCTCACCATGTCCGGGGAACACCTTTTCCAATACCTCGATGCTCCTCTCATAGGAAATGTTCTCATCATGGTCTCCGATTTCCGCCTTGGTGCTGGGGGTATAAATCGGCTCCGGCAGCTTGTCGCATTCCTGCAGTCCGCCCGGAAGCGTAATGCCGCAGACGGTTCCGTTCTCCTGATAGCTCGCCCAGCCGGAGCCGGTGATATATCCGCGGACGATGCACTCAATGGGAATCATCGTGAGCTTGCGGCATTTCATGCTGCGGCCCTGATAGTCACCCTCCTGAAAGAACGCCGGCATATCGGCCACATCCGTGCTTTCCATGTGATTGGGCAGAACATCCGCCGTGTAGTCAAACCAGAACCTTGACATTTGCGTCAGCACCTTCCCCTTGCCGGTGATCTGATTCTTCAGGATGATGTCAAATGCAGAGATGCGATCGGTCGCCACCATGATGAGAGAATCCCCTGCATCATAGATTTCGCGTACCTTGCCTTCCTTCACAGGCCTTAGCTGTTCCATGAACTCCTCCTTTCACCGCCTGACGGTGGTGTGCTGCGCATTATGTGTCTGTCGGCACCTGGTGCTTTCCGCATGAGTCGGCCGCTTGCAGCCGGATTCACGACGGAAATTGACAGATGCCTTTCATATCCCATCCAGTATAAAAGCGTGGCGGTGCCGAGGGCAAGCCCTTTTCCGGCATCAAAGCCTCGCCGCACCGCTTTTTCTTGCCGCTTCGGCCACGGCCGCCGCAACCGCATCTGCGATCCTGGGATCAAAGGCCTTGGGAAGGATGTTTTCCTCGTTCAGCTCCTCCTCGGGAATCAGCCCTGCGATTGCCCCGGCTGCCGCCATCTTCATGGAAGGATTGATGTCCCTTGCCCGAACCGAAAGTGCCCCCTTGAAAATACCCGGGAAGGCAAGGACGTTGTTTACCTGATTCGGAAAATCCGACCGCCCCGTGCCGATGACGCGGATGCCCGCTTTTTTGGCCAGATCCGGCATGATCTCCGGGGTTGGATTCGCCATAGCAAAAACAATGGCATCCTTTGCCATTGTGGAGGCCAGCTCCTGTGTCAGCGCCCCGGCCACCGAGGTTCCGATGAAGATGTTCGCCCCCCGAATGGCCTCTGCCAGGCCGCCGGTCAGTCTGTCCGGATTGGTCTCCTGCGCCAGCTTTTCCTTGTGTCCCTCCAGCCCCTGCGGACGGCCGGGCACCAGAATGCCGTGCTCGTCCACTGCGATAATATGTCTTGCACCCGCGGTCTGAAGCATATGGATGATGGCGGTTCCCGCCGCACCGGGGCCGTTCTGCACAATCCTTACATCCTCGATGCGCTTTCCCACTACCTTCAGAGCATTCAATATACCGGCCAGCACGATGATGGCGGTTCCGTGCTGATCGTCATGAAAGACCGGAATGTCAAGCTCTCTCTCCAGCTCCGCCTCAATTTCAAAGCATTCCGGGCTGCGGATGTCCTCCAGATTGATGCCGCCGAAGGTCGGCGCAATGGCCTTCACGGCAGCGATTACCTCCTCCTTCGTGGAGGCATTCAGGCAAATCGGAAAGGCATCCACGCCGCCGAATTCCTTGAACAGCACACATTTTCCCTCCATCACGGGAAGTCCTGCCTCCGGGCCGATGTTACCAAGACCCAGAACCGCTGTTCCGTTGGTCACAACGGCTACCGTGCGGCCCTTCATGGTGTAGGTATACACATCCTCCGGATTCTCCTTGATCCTTCGGCAGGGCTCGGCCACCCCGGGGGTATAGGCCGTTGACAGTGCGTCCCTGTCCCTGCAGGGAACCAGACTCTGCACGGCAATCTTTCCGGGAAACTTCTGATGTAGTGTAAGGGCAGCTTCGTTGTAATCCATGGATACCTCTTTTCTGTTGTTTTTTGGTATCTGTTCAGCACCTGGCGATTGCAACGTGAATCGGGCGCCCTGCGGACGGATTCACGATTGAAATTGCCAGGTGGGCAAGGAGCGAAGCTCCTCTGCCCGGCCACATCGAGGTTTTCCGAAGGAAAATCGAGATGCGGGTGCTGAATAGATACGTTTTTTGTTATTTTGTTCATTCCCTGCCATTATAGATCCGCCGTTCCGAACAGGCACGAAAAAGCTTTGTGTTTTCGGCTTTCGCGTCACAATAGCGTGTGATACATGACATGAATATCCTCGTAAGTACCGTCCTTCGTCCGAAAGCCTCCGGGGATGCTGCCAAGATCCACAAAGCCAAGCCTTTCATACAGATGCCTTGCGCCGAAATTGGATTCCACCACAGCGTTGAACTGCATCACCCGATACCCCAGCTCCCGGCCCCGGCAGAGGCTGTCCTTTACCAGCTTCTCGCCAAGGTGCATCCCGCGGTATTCGCGGTCCACAGCATAGCTGGCGTTGCAGATATGTCCCACGCGGCCGATATTGTTCGGATGCAGGATATACAGACCGACTACCCTTCCGTCCGTCTTGGCCGCCGCCGTATACTGACCGGCAAAAAACTCTGCCCCGGTAATCTCATTCAGAGATTCCTCCTGCGGAAATGCCTCTCCATCCTCTACCACCTGATTCCAGATACGAATCATCTCCGGCAAATCTGCCGCCTCATACGGGCAAATTGTCACCTCACTCATTTTCCATCTCCCATTCCGTACATTGATGTTGGGGGCAAAGGGCTTTTTGCCCCAGGATATCCGGATTGCTGCGCGCTATGTGCTCCCGCAATCCTCATGCCCGGCGGCTCTCTCAATGACCTTCTTATAGGGAGCCACCATGCCTTCGGTCATTTTGCCGCCCATCTTGTCCCGAAGCTTCGGATTGCGGACCATTGCTCCAAGCAGGCACATCATCAGCATCTTGCCGCGCTGCCTCTGCGGGAAATCGTAGATCCCGTGCTGCCTGTAATACTCGTGATCCGCCTTCATCAGCCCCCGCATCAGCCAGATCAGATCGCGGAAAATCTTCATGCCGCCGACCCCCCAGAAGTTTCTGGGCGGAACATACCGATTCTCCAACGCATAGGTAAGTCGCTTTGACATGTTCTGCAGGGTCGCTGCATCGGTGCCGACCCCCGCCAGAAAATTGTGTCCCACCTGACACCTTGCCTCGATGACGGTACGGAGATTGGACTCCCTCTCATAATCTCCGTTCACGATGTATCCAAAGGGCATCCCCTCCGTCACAGTACGGTGTCCGTTGCAGAACTGCCTGTCATCATACATCTTGAATCGCGGCCCCATCGAATGATCGACAACCGAGAAGGCATAGACAATGGCATCCGCCGTCTGGATCTGTTCCCGCAGAAAGGTGTCAAATCCGTCCTTATAGATGCACGTTCCGTCCCCTGCGCAGTGAAAGCAGCCAAGGCAGCCTCCCTGAAAGGGGTATTCTGCAATATTGACCCGTCTGGTTACATGCGGACAAGCCGCCTCAAACTCTGCAATCATGTTCTCAAGCCTGCTGTCCTTTGGCCGAAGATCCGCCACAATGACAATCTGCCGTGGATTCTGCGTTCCCGACGGTTCCCTTGCCGCCGCACGAAACGCTTCGGGTTTCTTTGCCGCAAAGCCCGGCAGCTCCTGTACTGTGGAATCCGACAGCTCCTGCGCAGGGGGCAGCGGCTTTTGCGTTGTGGGCAGCGGCTTTTGTCCGTCGGCGATCCGCTTCCCGCATTCTCTCTTTTCTGTCGGCTCACAGACATCCTGCTCCACGCACCAGGTGACATACCTCATAAACTGAACCGCATCCTGCTGCCCCTCCTTCGTCAGCAGGTCCTCCATGTCCGCAGAAAGACCGTGAATCACCTTCAATCCAAGATCCTGACAGTTGTCCTCGATATACTGATGCGCCGTTATATCATAAAAATGCTTGGAGGTCGTGATCTGCGAAGCAAATTTTCCCGCAAGAGAAATGCCTGCCTCCTTGATCAGCCGAATGAAGCGATGCAGCTGACTGGGTGCCAGAAAGGTATAAACCG
>CAYXAN010000110.1:0-6464 GCA_964461705.1 uncultured Sarcina sp.
CCCGGCTGCGAAGCAGCAATTTCCTTTGCAAATCCGTGCGATCCACCGCAGGTTCTAAGGAAACGCTGATGTCCCTAGGGTAAAAGTCCCCGAAACAGACAGATCATGGTTCCTATGGCGATGGCAGGGCCAAAGGGAATGCGGCTTTTTTGGCCGATCAGTCCGTACAAAAGGCCAAGGATTCCGGAAATCAAAAGGCACAGGATTCCCTTCTGCGGGCCAAGATACAGCCCCACGGCAAACAGCAGCTTGATGTCTCCGCCGCCCATTCCTGTTTTCCCGGTGATCCTGCAAAAGATCCCGGAGAGCAGCAGGAGTCCTCCTCCCAGCAGCATTGCCCCGCAAAGACTCTCCGCAAGCGCAGACCATGCGCCTGCGCTGCTCCCTGCCTGCTCCATATCCATTTCAATCAAGGGAAAGGTCACCGCATAGACGGCAATCAATGCCCCCACCAGTCGATTGGGAATGCGGTACTCCTTCAGATCCGTCATCGAAGCGGCAAGAAGAATGCTGATCACCAGCAAAAGCCGAAGGGACATTGCCGTAAGTCCCATGCCAAGAACGCTTCCGACCGCAATGCCCGTAAGATACCCTGCCGCCGCATCCGCCGGATAATGTACACCGCCCAGCACGCGGCAAAGCGCCACCATCGCCGCAAGAAGCAGGCACAGCACACCGAGAGGAATGCTCTCCCGCAGGACGCACATGGCAATCACCGCCGCCGAAAAGGCATGCCGGCTCGGCATGGAGCATCCGGTCCCGTCGCGATGAATCAAAGGATCCATGTCCCATTCCTCATACGGTCTTTTCCAGTTCGCGCGATTTCGGACAAGACTCAGCAATGCAAAGCCGAGCCCCGGAATCAGCACATAGGGAAGGACACACTCAAGGGCAACCCCAAGGGCGATCCATCGCTGCGTTCTCCCCATCCGCTGAAGGCTTGTAAGGAACACCTCCGCCAAAAGGAGCGGATAGATGCATTCCATCAGCCCTCGAAGCAGCCGGTCCGTTTTTTGCAGTCGACGCTGTCCCTTCGGATCCTTCCGGATTCCGGATGTAATCCGACGGTAAAATTCACTGTAGTCATCCCTCATAGACAAGCCCGTCATCCTGCAGATCCTCCAGAGTAATCTGCTGCATCTGTTCCTTTGTCGGCTTTTCCAGCACGGCAATCCGTCTGGCCTGATTGGTGATGATGGTCTCAAACAGGTTCCGCACAGCCCTCGCGTTTGCAAAGTTTTCCGGTGTCCTGGATTTCTGCAGCATGATCAATGTCCTGACCTGATCCCTTGCCTCTGCATCCGGCGTATACTGATACTTCCTGCAGTCGAGATCAAAAATCTCCATCAGCTCATCCACCGTATAATCCGGAAACTCAATGAACTTGTTAAATCGGCTCTTCAGACCGGGATTGGAATGAATGAAGGTCTCCATCGGTGCAGTGTAGCCCGCCACAATGACAACAAAATCCTCCCGGTGATCCTCCATGGCCTTCAGCAGAGTATCAATGGCCTCCTGTCCGAAATCCGTCCCGGAATCGGCGTTTCTGGCAAGTGAATAGGCCTCGTCAATGAACAGAACGCCGCCCATCGCCTCCTCGATCTTTTTTTGTGTCTTAACCGCTGTCTGCCCCACATAGCCTGCCACCAGGCCGGACCGATCGCACTCCACCAGCTGTCCCTTGGAAAGGACACCGATCTGCTTGTAGAGCCTTGCAAGAATTCTGGCCACAGTTGTTTTGCCGGTTCCCGGATTCCCGGTAAAAACAAGATGCATCGACACCGGAACGGTTTTCATCCCGGCTTCCTTTCTCAGCTTCTGGATCTTGGTGAAGTCATACAGCTCCTTCACATCGTGCTTGATCCCGGTAAGACCGATGAGCTCGTTCATATCCTCCATGGGATCCGTCTCCGGTTCCTCCTGCGGCTGCTTCTGTGCCTTCGCATCGGCAGTCTGCTGTGCCTTTTCCGCATCGGCAGACTCCCTGTCCTCCCCTTCGGAAGACTTCTGCAGTAAGGGAGCCTGCCCGGAGTCCCGGTTCCCCCCGGAATTTGCCCCTGAATCCGTCCCGGAGGCATCGCCCTTCTTCCCATTCAGGTACGGCTGCAGGGACTGCAGCTTCTCCAGATAATTTCCCTGCAGCTTCTCCTCCATTTCCTGCAATGCCCTCCTGGCCTCCTCCATGGCATCCACGGAGGATTTCACGGAGCCTGCTCCCTGTGAAGCATTCCGGCTTTCCCTTTGTCCGGCCGCACCGGATCTTTCCCCTTGATTCTTACCGTATAAATCTCCGTACAAATCCGAGAATGGATTGGTTCCCACAGCAATTACCTCTTTATCCTTCCTGCTCGCTGCGATATCGGCACAAATCCGCCAGACAGCAGCCTTCGCACTGCGGACGTCTGGCAGTACAGACAGCCCGTCCGTGATCGACGAAGCGGTGGCACAGCTGATTTCCTTCCTCTGGCGGAATGATCTTCCACAGCTCCCTTTCCACCTTGCCCGGCTCCTTGATGCCGTCCACCAGTCCGATCCGATTGCTCAGGCGAATGCAGTGCGTATCCGTCACGATGGCCGGCTTTCCGTAAACATCTCCCAAAATCAGATTGGCACTCTTTCGCCCTACTCCCGGCAGCGCCAGAAGCTCCTCCATGGTGTCCGGAACCCGATCCTTACAGTGCTCGTGCAGAATCCGCATACAGGCACTGATGTCCCGTGCCTTGGACCTTCCGAGTCCGCAGGGTCGTATCACACGCTCAATGTCCTCCGGCGCCGCCTTGGCCAATGCCTCCACCGTAGGAAACCTCTGCAGCAGCTCCTCCATGACAAGATTGACCCTCGCATCCGTACACTGGGCTGCCAGACGCACACTGACCAGAAGCTGCCAGGCATCCTGATAATCCAGAGAGCAGCCCGAATCCGGATAGGCCTCCCGCAGTCTCTGCGTCACGGCAAGCGCCAGCTCTTTTTTGGTCATCGCATTCCTCATTCCTTTCCTGACGGCAGATTCACCCGGTGCGGGCGCATCCTCATTCCTCCCATGAAGGTCAGATACCACGACGCGGGCGCATTCCTCATTTCTTTCATGATGGTCAGATTCCCCGGCAAAGGCGCACCCGCACTACCTGATAAAGTCATCTCCCAACGCCGCATCCTCGCCCATGAGAATCTTCATCGCACGATACTGATCCTTCCTGGCAACCTCCAGATGGTAGACCCTGCGCTCCTCCTCATGATTGACATAATGCCCTTCAGCCCAATCCGCTGTCTTCATCTGCGGACCGCTGATGACGAGAGCACCGCTCGTAAACCAGGAATTGGTCCGGATCCCGGCATCGTTCAGCTGCTTCTCCTTGCGTGCAATCTCCTCCCTGCTGCCGTCAGCAAGAGTCACCCGCCTTGTAAATAAGAACATTTTTCCACCTCCTGAAGCAATTCTCAACGTTCCTTCTGCAGGCAGGCCTGCACCGGTGTTTAGGGAAACTGCCGGTCTGCTACGCCTGCGTCAGCAGAGGACTTTCCTCTCCCGTATGCACCATCGTAATGGCCTGTGTGGCCCTGGAAATTGCGGTATACAGCCGATGCCTTGACAGCTCGTTGTCCGGATACGTGACGGCATCGACATCCGGCAGGATGACGTGATCAAATTCCAGTCCCTTGGCATAGGCAAGGCTGATGAGAATGACACCGCTTGCCGGAATGGCCTCCCTGCTGCCGATGACGGACGGCGCCTTCTTTCCCATTATCCTGTAAAGAGCCGTCTTCGTTCTTTCCAGACTTTTCCGATCTGCACAGACAACGGCCGTAATCCCCGGCTCTGCTGCGCTTTTTTGAACCGCCTCTGAAAGCTTTACGCCCCAATCCGCCTCATCTGCAGCCGCAATGCGCTCCGGCTTCGTTCCGGGACGCTGTACCGACTGCGCAAGGAGCCGCCTGTCCTGCGGCAAAAGTCCCGCAAAAAGCGACGTGATCTCCGGCGAGGAACGATAGCTTGTCTGCAAAGAAAGCTCTACCGTCTTTTTGTTCTGTCCTTGAAACAGCTCATGAATCTCCGAAAAAGCCGCGTTTCCTTCCCGAATGGATTGGAACTCGTCCCCAAGCAGCATAAATCTGGCATTGACAAAATACCGCGCAAACGTCATCAGCTGCGCCCTCGTGTAATCCTGCACCTCATCGATGCAGACATATCTCGCCGTCCTGTCGCATTCTCCGGTAAGCGCCATCTTCAGATAAAACCACTCGATGGAGGTGAGCTTTTTTCTGCCGAGCAGCCTCTGGCCGATGTGCTGGATGTTCAGCCAGCCGCACTCCCGGATCATCTTGAAGGCACCGCCGTAGCTGCTCTGCATGCGGTTTTCCTCCTTCGCATCCATCGGCTCCTGCGCCTCTGTATCCTCTTCCTGATCTTCCTGATCTTTTGCGGATTCCTTTGCATCCTCCCCGAAGCTGTCCTCTGCGTCCTCCGACGAATCTCTTCGCTTCTTTTTGCTGTGAAGCACTCTCTTTGCTTCCTCCAGAAGCTCGTCCACCGTTACCTGAATCAGCCGCACCCCCACCGGAAGCCTTCCGGCATTCCGATTCAGTACCTCCAGAATCCGCTCGGCGCTCAGCACCGGCTTTCCCTTCTGGTCCACTGCAATCAGATCCTCCGGCTCAAAAAGAAAGCCTCCCAGCTCGGCGTCGATACACTCCAAAGACTCTGCCCTTGTCTCAAGTCCGGGATCCGGGATGGGATCGTGCACCATCTGAAGGAACTCCGTCCAGGTCAGTGTATTGGGGTTGCGCTCTCCCATATCCGGCAGGACATTGTCGATATACTGCCGGAATACCGGATTCAGTATAATCAGATAAACATTTTCGGGCTTTAGCGTTTTGCGCTGGTGATAAAACAGATAGGCAATGCGCTGCAGCAGGACAGAGGTCTTGCCGCTTCCCGCGATGCCGTTCACCAGAAGAACCGGAACATCCGGATAACGGATCACGGCATTCTGCTCCTTCTGAATGGTGACCGTAATGGCCTGCATCTTGTCGCTGTGCTGTCTGGATAAGGACGCAATCAGCATCGGATCCTCAATGGCCAGCTGCGTGTCAAAATATGCCTTCAGCACGTCATGATCCAGATCAAACTGACGGCGCAGAAGAAGCTCAACAGAAATCCTCCGTCCGTCCACCTCATAGGAGGTCTGCCCGTTTTCCTGATTGTAATAGGTCTCCGCCACAGGAGAGCGCCAGTCTACAATCAGCTGGTCGTAGCCGTTTTCGGAAACGGCACTGCGTCCGATATAATAATCCTCCGGTTCCTCTGAAGGGTCAAACCGCAGCTGTACCCGGGCAAAATAAGGCGACTCCAGCAGCATTCGGATGTTCGTCAGCTTCTGCGTCATGGTGTGAGACTTGATGTTGTACGTGTCAATGTAGCGATTCCAGGTCTCAATCTCTCCGTAGGATTCGGTTTTCACCTCATCATCCGCCGTGTCGTAGCGTATGTTCGTGAGGATGTCGGCTTTTTCCTCCACTGCCTTTTCATTCAGATCGGAGATGTCCTTTTCCAGCTCCTCCCGCATCGACTGCAGCTTCTCATAGGTCTGTGTCAAATGAATCTGTTCCTGCTCGAATATCTTCTGATCCATATCGCTCCTCTGATTCTATCTGGTCAGGAAAACAATGGTGTCATCCGTGCCTGCTGCACCGGATTCCCGATGCATCCTGTTATTATAGCATCATCTTCCATTCTGCCTATAAGGGAAACGCTGAGGAAGGCGCTTCCTTCACCTTCCTTCACCGGGCGGACACGGTAAAGCAGCATTTCCGATCGGATGAGCGGGTTATGCTCCCGCCGGGCGCATGCAAGAGGATCCCCTTCGGCATTTCTGCCGAAGGGGATCCTCCCTCCATTCCGTGACCATCTCGTGACGAATGAAGCTGCGTGTTTGCGGAGCACGTTTTAATTGTTTCCGAAGATATCATTGAAAAAACTGTAATAGGAGCTGTTGTCTTCCTCGTTTTCGCTGCTGTCCTTGTCTGCGTCGTCCTTTCCGCTGCTCTCGCCGCTCTCCTTCTTGCCGCTGCCCTCCTGCTGTCCTTCCTTGTCCTGATCGGAGCCGTCCTTTTTGCTGTCGGCAGAGCCGCTCTGCTCCGTGCTCTTGTCGTTGTCGTTGTTGTAGCCGAAGCTGCGGCCGTTCTGTCCGGACTGCTGAGCCTGCTGCTCGTCCTCATAATCATTGATGGCGGACTTGTCGCCCAGGGTCACATCAACATCCATTTCACTGTATTCGCCGGAGCCGTCCTGACGCTGTACCGTCAGGGTCACGGTTTCGCCTGCCGCATAGTAGGTCAGCTGCTTCTGGAGTGCCTCCATATCGTCAACGGTGCTGCCTTCAATGGCGGTAATGACATCTCCCTTCTGCAGGTCGGACTCAGCTGCGGCACCGCCTTCAATGATCTGTGCCACATACACGCCCTCC
>CAYXAN010000111.1:0-6411 GCA_964461705.1 uncultured Sarcina sp.
CCTTGGGGGTATATTCGGGAAACATTTCCTCCAGCTCCGAGGTTGTGACAAAGAAGATGTCCTCCGGAAGAATCTCCGAGATGTAGTCATAGCGGATGGACATGTATTTCTCCGTCTTGCGGAGAACGTGATAGACGCTGCGGACAACCGACTTCAGTGTTTCGAGGGTGCGGTCCTCCTTGCGGATTACCTTCTCCCAATCCCATTGATCGACATAGATGGAATGGATGTTGTCTGTGATTTCGTCGCGGCGGATGGCACTCATATCGGTATAGAGTCCCTCGCCGACAGCAAAGCCGTATTTCTGCAGCGCATAACGCTTCCATTTGGCCAGAGACTGCACAACCTCCGCCTCTTTGCCGTTTTGTTCCAGAATATCAAAGGAAACCGGACGCTCGACGCCGTTCAGGTTGTCATTCAGTCCGGAAGCCGGATCCACAAACAACGGTGCGGATACGCGCAGAAGATTCAGCCTCTCCGCCAGCATATTCTGAAAGAAATCCTTTACAACCTTGATGGCGACCTGCGTCTCATGCAGATTGAGGGCCGATTCATAGCCCTTGGGGATGGTTAGGTGCTCCATATGTGCCTCTTTTCTTTAAACTATTTTTAATAGAAAAAACACGATTGATGGGTTGAAGTTTTACAGAGGATCGCAGATAATGTCCCCGGACGTGCCAATGATTCGACATGTCCGAACGAACCCTGAAACCCCATAGACAGCTAATATTAAAGCGCATTTAGGAGGTCTTTTCAAGCGTCGGGAGAGCAGCTGTATATATGGAAAGGAGGCAGTGATGAGAACAAGCAGGAAGATTATGCTGACACCGCAGGATGTGCAGGAGTTTGTACATGCGGCAGAGCTTTGTGATTTTGATGTGGATATTGCCAATGACGGTTACGGACGCTATGTTGTGGATGCAAAATCCTTTTTGGGCGTGATGGGGCTGGATCTTGGCGGATGTCTTGTGGTGTCCTACAACGGATACGATGAGCGGTTTGAGCATTACCTAAGCAGCAAGAGGATTGCGGTATAGGACAGCACGCCGGCTGCAGGGTTGCCGGGAAAGACGCGAAATGACTGGGGGAGTCGGCAGGGTGCCGGCTCCTTTTGCTTTGGCTGTGATGGATTGTGATAGAATATCGGCATGACAGAGATTGCAATTTCGGTCCGCACGCTGGTGGAATTTCTGCTGCGCAGCGGTGACCTGGACAATCGAACAGGAGGCGGCTCGGAGGAGGCGATGGCAGCAGGCTCCCGTCTCCACAGGAAGCTTCAGGAATCGGCGGGCGAGGACTATCACCCGGAGGTTTTGCTGGAGGGGCTGTGGAGCTACACGCAGTCCGGCGCCCCGGCAGGGAAGGACGATGAGCTGGTGGTGCGGGTCAGCGGACGTGCAGACGGGATCTGCCTGGAGCGCCTGCAGGAGGTTCTTCGGGAAAGCCCGGGGAGGGGACTGCCGGAGGACGCAGGGGAGCTGTCTGAAACCGCGGAGCAGCTGCCGAAGGAAACAGAAGTCTTGCCTGAAACCACAGAGCAGCTGCCGAAGGGAACAGAAGCCTTGTCTGAAACCGCGGAGCAGCTGACGGATTCACCGCAGGATTCCGGCATGATACGGACGGTGGATGAGATCAAGGCGACCTACCGGCCTATGCGGCATATTCGAAGGCCGGATCCGGTGCACCTGGCGCAGGCCAAATGCTATGCTTATTTTTACGCCGGTCAGAATCGGCTGCACCGGATTTGCGTGCGGATGACCTACTGCAATCTGTTGACTGAAAAAGTCAAGCGATTTTATGAGGTCTATTCCTTTTCGGAGCTGGAGGACTGGTACCGGGAGCTGATGGAGCAGTACCGCCCCTGGGCGCAGTTCCTGGCAGACTGGCAGGCGAAGCGAACCGAATCGATCCACCAATTGCCGTTTCCGCATGCGTACCGGGAGGGACAAAGGGATCTGGCTGCGGGAGTTTATCGGACCATCGTTCATGGACGAAAGCTTTTTCTGGAGGCTCCCACAGGAACCGGCAAGACCATCACGACCCTCTTTCCCTCCGTCAAGGCAATGGGCGAGCATAAGGCGGAGCGGATTTTCTATCTGACGGCGAAAACCGTAACCGGCTCTGCTGCGGAGAATGCGCTGCAGCAGATGCGGGAAAAGGGACTTTTGTGCAAGAGCGTTCTTTTGACGGCCAGGGAGAAGATCTGCGTCTTGGACAGCCCGGACTGCAATCCGGACAGCTGCCCAAGAGCCGGAGGGCATTTTGACAGGATCAATGAGGCCATGTATGATCTGCTGATGCACGAGGATACCTTCTCGAGGGAAAGTGTGGCGAGGTATGCAAAGATGCATCAGGTCTGTCCCTTTGAGCTGGCACTGGACATGAGCCTTTTTTCGGATGTGATCATCGGGGATTACAATTACCTGTTTGATCCGCATGCGTATCTGAGGCGCTTTTTTGCTGAGGGAGGCCCAAGGCCGTACATTTTTCTTGTGGACGAGGCACACAATCTGGTGGATCGGGGGCGCGAGATGTACAGCGCAGCGCTGACAAGATCCCGGGTGATGGCGCTTCGGCACAAGGCAAAGGGCAGATGGCCGGAGCTTTATAAGAAGCTGGGACGTCTGGCGAGGGAGCTGAAGAGCATTCAGGATGCAGTGGAGGAATATTCCGTTTTGACGGATGTTCACAGGCTGGGAGACGCGGCGGCCGAGGTGGATGACGAAATTGCGGGGCTTCTCAGTAAGGAGCGCATCGCAAGACAAAGCAGGGAGGAAGTCCGGGAAGCCGAGGGCGACAAGGCGAAAACCAAGCGGGAGGCTGCAGCGCCGAAGGAAGGCAGGCAGAGAGCCGGGCGGGAGGCTGCAGCGTTAAAGGAAGGGCCGGGAGCAGGCAAGGAGGCCGCAGCGGATCAGGAGCTGTTGAATTTCTATTTTGACATCGATCATTTCCGGATGATCTATGCGGAAATGGATGATCATTATGTCAGCTGTGCCAGGAAAGAGGGGCGCGACGTCACGGTGCACCTGAGGTGTATGGATCCCAGCAGGAAGCTGCAGGAGTGTATGGAGAGGGGACGGGCTACGGTTCTGCTGTCGGCCACTATGCTGCCCATCAGCTATTACAAATCGCTGCTTGGCGGGGTCAAGGAGGACTACGAGCTCTATGCCCGCTCGGTGTTTGATCAAAGGAAGCGCGGGTTATATGTTGTCCGGGATCTGACCAGCCGCTACAGCTGCAGGACACCGGAAAATTATGCGAGGATCGCGGAGTGCATCGGCAGCGTGATTTCCAAGCGTCACGGGAACTATATGGTTTTCGGACCGTCCTATTCCTTCCTGCATCAGGTGGAGAAGTGCCTGCGGGTGCAGTACGGAATGGGGCTCGAGGAATCCTGGCTTCCGGGACTGGATTGTACGATGATCCTGCAGCATCCCGGTATGACAGAGGAGGAAAGAGCAGCTTTTTTGGAGAGCTTTCACCAGATTCATGATGATCAAAGCCTTCTGGGGCTGTGTGTCATGGGCGGAATTTTCAGCGAGGGAATTGATTTGGCACGGGATGCCCTGATCGGCGTTATCATCATCGGGACCGGGATTCCGCAGGTGTGCATGGAAAGAGAGCTGCTGAAGGATTATTTTGATCGGCAGAACGGAAACGGCTATGATTATGCGTATCGGTTTCCGGGAATGAACAAGGTGCAGCAGGCAGCCGGGCGGGTGATCCGCACCGGCGAGGACGTGGGAATTGTGGTGCTGATGGACGATCGTTTCCTGACACCGTCCAGCCGGCGGCTGTTCCCTCTGGAATGGTCCAATCTGCAGGTGACGGACAGCAGCCGCGTTGCGCGGCTGGTGGAGCGATTCTGGGACGAATGGCTGTGACAGACGGGACAGATCTGACGAAAAAACTGAATTGTTTGAAGTATGGTAAACAATTCGGAAACTTATCAAATGAAAAGGAAGCCTTGAAACAGCGAAAAACATTGTAAAATGTGGATAACTCTGTGGATTTCGGGGATTATTCGGAAAATATGGAATGAAACAACGGACAGAATTGCGCATAATAGTCAGATAATAGCCGAAGCGTATGCAGAGTGTAAAGGAGCTTGCCATGTGGGCAGAAGAAAGTGTAATCTATCAGATTTATCCTCTTGGGATGTGCGGCGCACCGTTTGAAAACGACGGACAGCAGGCACATCGCATTCTTCAGGTATCGGACTGGATACCGCACCTGAAGAGACTTGGCGTGACAGCGGTGCTGTTCAACCCATTGTTCGAATCCGACACGCATGGTTACAACACCAGAGACTTTCGAAGGGTCGATGTGCGCCTGGGAACCAATGAGGATTTCAGACAGGTCTGTGACAGCCTGCATGAGGCCGGGATCCGGATCCTTCTGGACGGCGTGTTCCATCACGCCGGGAGAGGCTTCGGCCCTTTTCAGGATGTGCTGCGAAGGCGCCGGGAGAGCGCATACAAGGACTGGTTTTATCTTAATCTGGACGGCAACAACGGATACAATGACGGCCTGTGGTATGAGGGCTGGGAGGGCAACTATGATCTGGTGAAGCTGAATCTGGACAACGAGGCAGTGCGCAGCTACCTTCTGGACAGCGTCAGCATGTGGATCGATGAATTCGGCATTGACGGGCTGCGGCTGGATGTCGCCTATATGCTGAACCGGGATTTTCTCAAGGCGCTGCGCTGGCATGTGGATCAGAAGAAGCCGGACTTTTACCTGATCGGGGAGATCCTGGGCGGCGATTACAAGCAGATCGTCAACCCGCAGATGTGTAACAGCGCCACCAATTACGAGTGCTGCAAGGGGCTGTGGTCCAGCTTCAACAGCATGAACCTGTTCGAGATCAACCATTCCCTGATGCGGCAGTTCGGATCCGACCCGTGGTGTCTGTATCGGGGGATGCACCTTCTGAGCTTTGCGGACAATCACGACATCACCCGCCTTGCTTCCATCCTGAACAATCCGGCTCATTTGCCGCTGGTGTATGCCGTGATGTTCGGCATGCCCGGCATCCCCTGCATCTACTACGGAAGCGAGTGGGGAATCCAGGGCCGCAAGGAGCAGGGGGATCCTTGTCTTCGCCCTGCCGTAGCGAAGCCGGAATGGAATGAGCTGACGGAGTGGATCAGCAGGCTGGCCGCAGCGAAAACCGCCTCGGAGGCGCTGTGCTTCGGAGACTTCCGCAGTGTCCTTTTGACAAACCGTCAGTGCATTTTCGAGCGCAGGAGCGCAAATGAGCGTGTGCTGGTGGCGGTCAATGCGGACGGGGAGGATTTCACAGCGCATTTCGACGCAGGCTGCGGCAGGGCCGTGGATCTGATCACGGGAAAGGAACATGATTTCGGAGGCGGAAGCCGGCTGCCGGCATACAGCGCCGCCTTCTGGAGGTGCGAACGGTAGTGCCTGCTTTTGCGGGCTCCAAGGCGGGCACTCCTTGCGAGAGCAAGCTCTCACTGGAGTGCTGAATCTTTTGACACTATGATACCCGGATTGCTGCGCGCTATGCGCTCCGCAATCCGCAAAACATTCGTAATCCGCTCATTTTTCTGCGAAAAATGGCTGCTTACTCATGTTTTGGCGGGTTCCAAAGCGGGCACACTCCTTGCGAGAGCAAGCTCTCATCGGAGTGTGCCTGCTTTGGAACCCTGGTATCATCAAATTAGGGGTTGACAGACACTGGACGGCGTTGTAATATTCCGACTAAATCGGTAGGAAATATGGCTACTGTTCGGCATCTGTCGGTTTCAACATGAGTCGACAGATGGGAAGTGTTTGACATGGAGAGAATCAGGATGGCGCAGAGGGTATACGGCGACAGCTTCACAGGAAGGATGCATATGATGTGCTGCTTCATGGACATGTGCCCTGGAGCTTTATTGTGTGCGTCTATTGCCTGAATCTTTTCAGATCACCATATGGGGTTGATGCGAGGGAGTAGATGCAAAAAGAAGCGTCTGCTCCTTTTTCGTTGATTTCAGGAGGGAGAGCAAATGGCAATCATTGAGGTACAAGATCTGTCCAAAACCTTTGTCACCAAGGAGGCAAGGGTGGAGGCGCTGCGGAATATTAATTTTTCCGTTGAGGAAGGGGATATTTACGGCATCATCGGTATGTCCGGTGCGGGAAAGAGCACGCTGGTCCGCTGCCTTAATTATCTGGAGGTTCCGACACAGGGAACGGTGACGGTGGAGGGTCAGGAGCTGGGAAAGCTTTCCACGAAGGAGCTGAGGCAGCTTCGGAGCAGCATCAGCATGATCTTTCAGGGCTTTCACCTTCTGATGCAGCGGACGGTTCTGGATAACGTGTGTTTTCCCCTGACGCTGCAGCGGGGCAGATACAGCAAGGAGGAAATCAGGAAAAAGGCGGAGAGCCTTCTGGAGATCGTGG
>CAYXAN010000112.1:0-6349 GCA_964461705.1 uncultured Sarcina sp.
GTGCGCTGCGTCTTTGAACTGAAGACGGTGGCTGTGGAGGGCGAGCTGATGGAGCCGGATCCGCAGAAGCTTTCCGCTGCCGCGATGGCTGCCTTTTGCCACATCCGGCAGCAGCCGGTGGCCAGGCTTTATACCTTTGCCGTTGAAGAGTCTGTACTGGAGGAGCTGTCGCAGCTGGCAAAAGAGAGCATGGATTATGCCTTTGCAAGGCACCGGTTCAAAAGTCTGGAAATTCTGGAGATGCTGTAGGAATCGGCGGTCGGGAGTTGCGCAGGATGTGAAAAAAGTATACAGTGTACCTGTTTGGCATGTTGATGCAGGAGATGAGAAGCAGATGATGGCGACTAAAGGACACCACGGTGCAGGCGGTGTGAAGGGTTCGAAGGGGGCCTTGAAGGACACCGCCCCAAAGGGGAAAAAGCGGAGCAGCTCGTCTGCCGGAGCGCACAAAACGCGAAAAACGAAGGGGGCTTCCTCTAAAGCGTTGGGCTCTGCGTTCCGGGGGATGGATCCCTATCGGCTTGCTGTTGTACTGGCGGTGATTTTGATCCTTGCCGCGCTGGCTTTTGCCTTTCGTGCAGTGACAAAGGCTCTCGGACCGGAGGATTATTCCGTTTCCACTGCAGAATTTCTTGAAAACGGCAGCATTCGCATCACCTCTGTGGAAAGCTTTGAAGAGGAGTATTATGATTCGGACGAGCTGGAGCAGGAAATTGATGAGGCGGTTTCCTCGTACAACAAAGCAAACGGGGCAAATTCTGTCAAACAGGGTGCTTTTTCTGCGGCGGACGGAGAGGCAAAGGTGGTATTGACCTACCGGGACGCCAAGGACTATGAAGCCTTCAACGGTGTTCCCCTGTTTATCGGAACGGTGCAGGAGGCACAGGATCAGGGCTATGATTTTGAGTCCATTATGTCGGCGGTCTGTCAGGAGGATTCCTCCAGAATTCTGAATCAGGAGACGCTTGCACAGCTGTCGGCGCATGAGGTCATCGTTCTGATGGAGCAGCTGGACGTTGTGCTGTCAAAGGAGATTCTGTATGCTACGCCGAACCTGGGAGTGACGGACGGACTGCATGCCGCTGCGATCGATACGATCAGCACGGATTCACCGGCGATTATCATCCTGAAGTAGCGCTTTGTTCAGGGTGGTTTATCGGAATTTACAGATAGTCAGCAAAGGAGAAGGATATGGAAAAATCGATGGACAAAATTGTGGCATTGTGCAATGCCAGGGGCTTTATTTATCCCGGCTCACAGATCTACGGCGGGCTTTCCAACACATGGGACTACGGAAATCTCGGAGTAGAGCTGAAGAATAATGTCAAAAGGGCATGGTGGCAGAAGTTTGTTCAGGAGTCTCCGACCAATGTAGGCGTAGACTGCGCTATTCTGATGAATCCGAAGACCTGGGTGGCCTCCGGTCATCTGGCCGGCTTTTCTGATCCTTTGATGGATTGCAAGGCGTGCGGTGAACGCTTTCGCGCGGATAAGCTGATTGAGGACTATGCAAAGGATCATGATCTGACGCTGGACGGAGCGGTGGACGGCTGGTCCAATGACGAGATGATGAGCTTCATCAATAAGTTCAAGGTTGTCTGCCCCTCCTGCGGACAGTTTCACTGGACAGATATCCGGCAGTTCAATCTGATGTTCAAGACCTTCCAAGGCGTCACAGAGGATTCGACGAATACCATTTATCTTCGTCCGGAGACAGCGCAGGGAATCTTTGTCAATTTCAAGAATGTACAGAGAACCTCCCGCAAGCACCTTCCTTTCGGTATTTGCCAGATCGGAAAATCTTTCCGCAATGAGATTACGCCGGGAAACTTCACCTTCCGCACCCGTGAGTTCGAGCAGATGGAGATGGAGTTCTTCTGCAAGCCTGATACGGATCTGGAGTGGTTCCGGTATTGGAAGGATTTCTCCTGGAACTGGCTGCTGACACTTGGCATTAAAGAGGAGCATCTGCGTTTCCGCGATCACGCGAAGGAGGAGCTGGCGTTCTATTCCAAGGCGACCTCGGACATTGAATACACCTTCCCCTTCGGAGACTGGGGAGAGCTGTGGGGAATTGCCGATCGCACCGACTATGACCTGAGTCAGCATCAGAACACCTCCGGACAGGATCTGACCTATTTTGATGATGAGACGAATGAGCGTTACATTCCATACGTTATCGAGCCTTCTCTTGGCTGTGACCGTGTAACGCTGGCATTTTTGTGCGAAGCCTATGATGAGGAGGAGCTCCCGGACGGAACCGTTCGCAATGTGATGCATTTTCATCCGGCGCTGGCTCCGGTGAAGATTGCCGTTCTTCCTCTGTCAAAGAAGCTCTCCGAGCCGGGCAAGAAGCTGTTTGCTGAGCTGTCAAAGCGCTATAACTGCGAGTTTGACGATCGCGGCGCCATCGGGAAGCGCTATCGCAGAGAGGATGAAATCGGAACTCCCTTCTGTATCTGTTATGATTTTGAATCGGAGAACGACCATGCCGTTACCATTCGTGATCGCGATACCATGGAGCAGGTGCGTGTGCCGATTGCAGAGCTTAAGAGCTGGTTTGACGGCAAATTTGAGTTTTGAGCCTGCGTATTCGGGAAACGATGCATTTGAAATCGGCAGGTGCTGAAACGATCATGCCTGCTCGTGCAGGCACCACAACAAATAAAAATGTTTTGACGAAAGGAATTCTTATCATGCAGTACAGAGGAGTCAATGAACTGCGCGAGCTGTTCTTGTCTTATTTTGAGGAGAAGGGCTGTCTTCGACTGAACAGCTTTTCTCTGGTTCCCCATAACGATACCTCTCTTTTGATCATCAATTCCGGCATGGCTCCCATGAAGCCGTGGTTTTCCGGACAGGAGATTCCGCCCAGAAGGCGCGTGACGACCTGTCAGAAGTGTATTCGCACAGGAGATCTGGAAAATGTAGGAAAAACAGCCCGCCACGGCACCTATTTTGAGATGCTGGGGAATTTCTCCTTTGGCGATTATTTCAAAAAGGAGGCGATTCCGTGGGCATGGGAATTTTTGACGGAGCGGGTCGGACTGGATCCGGAGCGCCTGTATCCTTCGGTATATGTGGACGATGAGGAGGCCTACAATATCTGGCTTAACGATATGCATATCCCGGCGGAGCGGATTTACAGATTCGGCAAGGAGGATAATTTCTGGGAGCACGGCTCCGGTCCCTGCGGCCCCTGCTCGGAGATTTACTATGACCGCGGTGAGAAATACGGCAACGGTCCCGAGGATGTCATGGGCGGTGAGGGTGACCGCTACATGGAGGTCTGGAATATTGTCTTCACCCAGTTCAATAATGACGGGAAGGGAAACTATACAGAGCTGGCGCAGAAGAACATCGACACCGGCATGGGTCTGGAACGTCTTGCGGTTGCCGTGCAGGATGTCGGCTCGATCTTTGACGTGGATACCTTAAAGTCTCTGCGTGACCTGATATGCCGGCTGGCAGGCGGCATATCGTACGAGCAGCCCGGCACCTATGATTCGGATGTTTCCGTCCGCATCTGCACCGATCACGCAAGAGCGATGACCTTCATGATTTCGGACGGCATCATGCCCTCCAACAATGGGAGGGGGTATGTTCTGCGCAGGCTGATCCGCCGTGCCGTCCGCCACGGAAGAAAGCTTGGCATAAAGGGCTCCTTCCTGCCGGAGCTTGCGGTCAATGTCATTGAAACCTCCAAGGACGGATATCCGGAGCTTGCGGAAAAGAGGGATTTCATCCTGAACGTGGTTCGTGCGGAGGAGGAGAAGTTCGAAAAGACCTATGAGCAGGGCATGGCAATTCTGGAAGAGATGGAGAATGCCCTGAAGGCAGCCGGAAGGCAGCAGCTTTCCGGAGAGGATGCGTTCAGGCTCTATGATACCTATGGCTTCCCGATTGACAACACAAGGGAGATCCTGGAGGAAAAGGGCTTCACCGTTGATGAGGACGGCTTCAATCAGGCAATGACCCGTCAGCGGGAGCAGGCCCGTTCCGATCGTGAACGTTCCGGCAAGGCGGCGACCTATATGGGAGCGGCTGCAACGGTTTACGAGGAAATGGATCCCAATGTCACATCCAGCTTTATCGGCTACGATAAGACCCTTGCAAAGTCGGAAATTGTTGCGATGGCATCACTTCCGAATCTTTCAAAGGATGCCGAAGAGGGTGAAGAGGACAGCGTGGTGACCGCCCTCTCGGACGGACAGTACGGAGCGATCATCACGGCGAAGACCCCGTTCTACGGAACCATGGGCGGTCAGGTCGGCGACAGAGGAATGATTTATCTTGCCAATTCCTATGCAGAGGCGGACGGAATCAAGGCCACACAGGAGGAAATGGATAAGGCAGCTGCGCTTGGGAAGGGCGTGGTGGCCTTTGAGGTGGTCGCCACGGAGCATGTGGCCGGAGGCAAGATTGCCCACATCGGGCACGTGGTATCCGGCATGCTCAAGCAGGGGGACGAGGTGGTCCTTCAGGTCAATGAGAAGGCCAGAATGGCGACCTGCAGGAATCATTCGGCGACGCATCTTCTGCAGAAGGCGCTGCGCGAGGTGCTGGGAACGCATGTGGAGCAGGCCGGCTCCTATCAGGATGCGGAGAGAACGAGATTTGACTTCTCCCATTTCCAGGCAATGACCCGGGAAGAGCTTCAGAGGGTAGAGGATCTTGTCAACGAGAAAATTGAAGAAGGGCTGCCGGTTGTGACGGACGTCATGAGTCTGGACGAAGCGAAGAAAACCGGGGCAATGGCTCTTTTCGGCGAGAAATACGGGGACAGTGTTCGTGTGGTAAGGATGGGAGACTGGTCCTCGGAGCTTTGCGGGGGCACGCACGTTTCAAATGTAAGCCAGATCGGATCCTTCAAAATTGTATCGGAGAACGGCGTTGCCGCCGGTGTCCGCAGGATTGAAGCCTTAACCGGCGAGAATGTTCGGAAATACTATGAGAATCTGGAGCATGAGCTGAATGAGGCGGCAGACCTGATGAAGACCGCTCCGGCAGCTCTGGCAGAGAGAATTCGCGCCCTTCAGAAGGAACTGAAGGAGGTGAAATCGGAAATTGAATCCCTGAAGGCCAGACAGGCGCAGGCTTCTCTTGGCAATGTGATGGACAGCGTGCAGGATGTCAAGGGAATTCCGTTTATCGCGGCACATGTTGCGGGAGTGGATATGAACGAGCTGCGAAGCCTCGGAGATGATCTGAAGGGCAAGCTTTCCGGCGGCGTCGTTGTCCTTATTTCCGATAAGGATGGAAAGGTCAGCCTGGTGACGATGGTTTCGGAGGAAGCCATGGCAAAGGGCGCGCATGCGGGAAATCTGGTAAAGGCGATCGCCAAAGAGGTCGGCGGAGGCGGAGGCGGCCGGCCCAATATGGCACAGGCCGGAGGGAAAAATCCGGAAGGAATCGCAAAGGCACTGGAGGAAGCAAGAACCGTGCTGGAGCAGCAGCTTGCATAGGAGGCCGTCATCTGTCCGGCAGCGGGGCTGCAGCAGGGAGGGACGAAAAGCCTTAAAAAGATCTTTACAAAAGAAATGCAGAACCGTATAATCAGTGCTGTGCTTTTTGAGAAGATAAATTGCACAAGAAAAACCCATCAGCCAGTCGCAGGTGTTTGTCGGCTTGCTCCGGGAAGCCTTTGAATCCGTTGTTTCGGATGGATGGTGTCGGAGAGGCGGAGGTTTATCTGCGATCGGATCGGGACTGAAGGGAGGGTAGAGGTATGTCCAGCGTAATCGTAAAAGAAAATGAGACCTTGGATAGCGCGCTGCGTCGTTTCAAGAGAAGCTGCGCAAAGGCAGGCATTCAGCAGGAAATTCGCAAGAGAGAGCATTACGAGAAGCCTAGCGTGAAGCGCAAGAAGAAGTCGGAAGCGGCCAGAAAGAGAAAGTACAACTGATTGGATTTACTTGCGGGTGATCTGATTGGTGACTGCAGACGATTGGAACAGCAAATGGGATCTCCTGACACATGGATGCCATGTGTCAGGAGATTTTTTGCAGGTGAGAGCACGCTTTTATGGAACTGGAATTCAAGCTGGAAAAGTTTGAGGGTCCCCTGGATCTTCTGCTGCATTTGATTGACAAAAACAAGGTCGATATTTACGATATCCCCATTGCTCAGATAACAGATCAGTATATGGACTATGTCCGCGGAATGAAGGAAGAGGACATGGATGTCATGAGCGAGTTTCTGGTGATGGCAGCAACGCTTCTGGACATCAAGTGCAGGATGCTCCTTCCCAAGGAGGTCAACGAGGAGGGGGAGGAGGAAGATCCGCGGGCAGAGCTTGTACAAAAGCTTCTGGAATACAAGATGTACAAGTACATGTCCTCGGAGCTGC